>JBDKKX010000142.1:0-10674 GCA_039795795.1 Bacteroidota bacterium
GATTTTCCGAATCGGCGCGGACGAGAGAAAAAACATTGGCTCAAATTCGTCACTAATTGATGAACAAGTTGGGTTTTATCTACATAAATACCATTTTTATACATCAATTTGGGCAAACTTTGGGTTCCAATTGGTAAAGTTTTCATAATAATATGATTTTATTAGATAAAAAAATGCAATTTTAGGGGATAAATGCTGGCTTAAAACGCCAAAATGCTTCCTAATTGCAAAGATAAGCAAAAGTATTTTAATAAACTCGCCCATAAAGTTCGGGAAACTTTCTCAGTACGGGACAAAAAAAATTGCGATACGAATTGGAACACGGATGACACGGATTTTACGAATTTACACGGATTTTTTTGAATTTCGGCTTAAAATTCAACCTAAAATCAAAAAAAAATCCGCGTAAATTCGCAAAATCCGCGTCATCCGCGTTCCAATTCGCTCTACACCTTTTTTTTGTCTCGTACTAAGGGAAACTTTCCAAGTTTCCCGAACTTGTGCGAGAATAAGATACAAATTAATGAGCTTGATAAAATGCTAAGTTAAGTAGAAGTAAACTATCAAAAATTGCGTCCATTTTCTAAATTGATGCAATTTAAGTGATTACTTAGTTTGAAATTCAAGTTCTAAACAGTAAATATAATTATTATTTACAAATCAAATATAATTATTAATTAATCATTTATGAATAAAAAAAAATATAATAACCGTTTAGTGGGCAAAGTTGCCATTGTTACAGGCATTGGCGCGGGCATTGGGCAAGGTTGTGCATTGATGTTCGCACGAGAAGGCGCGCAAGTATTTGGTAGTGATATTAATCCAAATGCTGCCGAAGCAACGATGGCAATTGCAAAATCAGAAGGTTTATCCATGTCTATTTATGCTTGTGATTTGACGAAAGAAAAAGAAGTCGTAAAATTGGTAGAAGCAGCAGTAGCGCAATATGGTCGAATTGATATTTTATTAAACGCGGCTGCGTTTTGCGAATTCAAATGGATTGAAGAGTTGGATTATGAAACCGATTGGAAACGAAGTATCGCGGGCGAATTGGATATTGTGTTTTTAACTTGTCAAAAAGCATGGAAGTATTTGAAAATCAATGGGGGATCTATTATTAATTTTGCTTCTGCGAATGTTCGGGAAGCGTTGAAAGATTCTCCTGCTTTGGTACATTGTGCGACGAAAGGGGCAGTTTTTTCGATGTCTATCCAAATGGCGATGGAAGGCGCGCCGTATAAAATTCGCGTAAACACCATTTCGCCCGCGTTGGTTAATACGAAAGCAACGGCGCATTTAGTGAATGACCCGAAGATGTTGGATTTTTTAAAATCGAAACACATGTTAAATCGAATTGGGCAACCTGAAGATATTGCTTATGCGGCGGTTTATTTGGCATCAGACGAATCCAGTTGGGTTACAGCAGCCGATTTCGCAATAGACGGCGGCGCAACTAAATGGTAATTTGAATGATGAATGATGAATTATGAATGCAATTGATTATCAATCAATTACATTCATAATTCATCATTCATCATTCATCATTCATCATTCATCATTCATCATTCAAACAAAAAGTATGAATTTCAAAGGTAAAATCTATTGGCGCGGGGACGAAGGTTATGAAAATGCTCGAATTGGTCGTGTTTTCAATCATCGTCGCCCTGAACGGTATCCAAATGCCGTTTTTTTTCCAGAAAATGAAACAGATGTCGTTGCGGCGGTGCAATTCGCCAATGACAAAAATTATAAAATCGCTATTCGGGCAGGCGGACATAGTTGGGCGGCATGGAGTGTGCGCGATGAAGGGATTTTATTGGATTTGCAGCATTTGAATCACATCCAATATGATGAAAAAACGAATGTCGCAAAAGTGCAACCTGCGGTAAAAGGCGGTTTGGAGTTAAACCCTTTTTTAAAACAATATAATCGTTTTTTTTGCGGTGGGCATTGTCCTACGGTCGGCGTAGGCGGGTTTTTATTGCAAGGCGGGCAAGGTTGGAATGCACGCGGTTGGGGTTGGGCTGCGGAATCCATGGTTGCGATAGATGTTGTGACTGCCGCAGGCGAATTAATTCGTGCCGATGCGACGCAAAATCAAGATTTATATTGGGCAGCACGCGGTGCGGGACCTGGTTTTTTTGGGGTTGTGACCTGTTTTCATTTACAAACGCGTCCTTTGCCTCCATTTTTAATTGCAAGCACATATTTGTATCCAACGCAATATGGTCAAACCATTTTGAAGTGGATGCAAGAAAAACATCATACTATTGCAGATACGGTTGAAATGGTGGTTTTAGGACAAAGTGTTCCCGATTTTGAAGGGATTGAAGGTAAAATGGTGCCTGTAATTATCGTGCATGCTTTAACGTTCAATGATAATCCAATAGAGGCTTATGCGGCGTTAAAACCGTTTGAATCTTGTCCTGTTTTGGAAAAAGCATATCTTCGGCGCGTCAATTATGAAACAAATTTAACAGAACAGATTCGATTGCAATTGGAAGCCAATCCAGAAAAGCATCGATGGACTGTAAATAATGCTTGGTTAAAAGGCTCGCCAGATGAAGTTTCAACGTTAATTGCGCCTGCTTTTACAGATTTGCCGAATTCAAAGGCTTTTACGTTGTGGTACAGCATGGCTCCGTTGCGAAAATTGCCAGATATGGCTTTTTCCATGCAAACGGAGATTTATTTTGCGGCTTACGTGCTTTGGGAAGAGGAAAAGGACGATGAACAAAATAAAATTTGGTTGAGTAACCTTATGAAACAAATTCAACCTGTTACCGCAGGGCAGTATTTGGGCGATTCGGATTTTACAGTGCATCAACGAAAGTTTATTTCAAATGAAAATTGGGCAAAATTGGAAGCCATTCGCGCTCAACGAGACCCGCATCGGAGATTTCATACTTATTTAACGAAGGAAGAAAAAACTTTAAATCAAAATAAATTTGTATGAAACAAGCGTTTTTAAAACCGCATCATGTCGGCATTAGCGTTGGCAATATGGAGGAATCTATTGCATGGTATCAAAAAAATTTAAATTTTGAATTTTTATGGTGCAACGATTTCCCGCAAATCCATACGAAAATTGCTTTTTTGCAACATGGGGATTTTCGAGTGGAATTATTTGAACATTACGATACTCAATCGATTCCCGCCTATCGCAAACATCCTTTGACGGATATGAAGCATCAAGGCACAAAACATATTTGTTTTATGATGGAAAATGGTTTAGAAGATTTATTTAAACAATTGAAAATCAATGAAGTAACTATTGTAATGGGTCCGATGCTCAGTCCGCCGAAAGATGCTTTAATGGGTTTTATTCAAGATAATACGGGTAATTTGATAGAAATTATTGAACTATTCCATTAAGGATTGCCCCGAATTGCACGAATTTTTCACGAACGATTCGAGTTAATTCGTACCATTTGGGGCAAAATACACTCCATAATCTGTCCTTCCTAATTTAATAATCGTTACCTTCGCCTTTCTAAATCCATCTTGATATGATAAAAAAAAGAAGTTTACTTATTGCCTGTATTATGGGAAACTTATCCACTGCGTTTGCGCAGCAAGTCATTAAACTTTACGCGGGGAAGGCGGCGGGTTCGGAGACATGGAATTGGTCTGAAACCGAAAAAGAAAAAACCGCAACCAAATCCAGAGCGATTTATAACATTTCCGAACCTACATTAACTGCTTTTTTGCCGAAGCCGAATGTAGCAACGGGTACTGCTGTCATCATTGCGCCGGGCGGTGCATTTCATTATTTAGCGATAGATAATGAAGGTTTGGACGTTGCGAAATGGTTGAATAGCAAAGGAATAGCGGCATTTGTGTTGAAATATCGGCTTGTCAAATGCGAGACCGACGACCCAAGAGCAGAAGTGAACAACAAAATGCAAAATCATATTGCAGATTTTAATGCGAGTGTTGCTCAATTGCTGCCTTTGGCGATTGCGGACGGCAAAAAAGCCATTGAATACGTCCGAAATCATGCAAAAGAGTACGATATTGCGCCGAATCAGATTGGTTTAATGGGTTTTTCCGCAGGCGGCGGTGTTACGATGGGCGTGACTTATAATTATACCGCCGAAAATCGCCCCGATTTTATCGCGCCTATTTATGCGTATGTGGGCGAAATGGTTAAAAATCCAGTTCCGAACGACGCGCCTCCTGCCTTTATTGCGGTTGCGTTGGATGATTCGTTTGGTTTCGCTCCACAGAATATTGAATTGTATAAACAATGGATTTCCGCTAAAAAATTGGCAGATTTGCACATTTACCAAACAGGCGGGCATGGATTCGGGATGAAAAGGCAAAAAATGCCTACTGACCATTGGACAGAAAATTTCAGTGCTTGGCTGAAGGCAAATGGTTGGTTAAGAAAACTGCGTCCGAATCCAAACGAAATTAAATATGGGGAAGATGCGATTACGGACTATCAAAAGCAACAAGACATTTTGTTTAAAACGGATTTTGGCAATTTGAAACGGTATGCGGACGCGAATAAAAAACTTTCCGCGCCCAAACCGAATGAAAACAGAATTTTATTTCTCGGTAATTCGATTACGGAAGGCTGGGTGAATGCAGATTCCGCTTTTTTTAATCAAGCTGGAAAAACTTATATTGGACGCGGGATTGGTGGGCAAACTTCGCCACAAACCTTGGTTCGTTTCCGACAAGATGTTCTTGATTTGAAACCAAAAGTTGTTGTAATTAGCATTGGCACGAATGATATTGCTGAAAATTCGGGTCCGTATCATCCCAATTTCACGATTGGGAATATTATTTCAATGGCAGAATTGGCAAAAGCCAATGGGATTAGAGTCATTTTAGCATCGGTGCATCCCGCGTCGGAGTATGTTTGGCGACCTGAAATCAAAGAAGTTGCGCAAAAAATCATGGATTTGAATGAAAAAATTAAAGATTATGCGCAAAAAAATAAACTTGTTTATTTGGATTATCATACGGCACTTAAAAATGAAAAAGGGGGTTTAAATCTGGATATGGCAGAAGATGGCGTTCATCCGACGTTGAAAGCGTATAAAATTATGGAAGTTTTGGCAGAAAAAGCGATTGAAACGGCTTTAAAACAAAAATAAATTTATGTGGGGCGTTGGAATTTGGATTAAATGGGATTTTTTTGGGATTAAATAGGATTGATTTTTAGGATTTTTAGGATTAAAATCTGGAAAATCCTAAAAATCAATCCTATTTAATCCCAAAAAAATCCCATTTAATCCGAATTCCAACGCCCCACACTTATTATAAAAAGCAATGAAAATAAAACAAATTTCTTTCCTTTTCCTCATCACTTTCTTGATTTTAAACGCCACTTGGAAATCCAACGATGGCAACCTCAATTGGGATGAATATCTCGGCGGTGCAGACCGCAATCATTATTCAGAATTGACGCAAATCAATCCACAGAATATTGCCCAATTAAAAGTTGCATGGACGTATCAAACCCAAGATTCAGGTCAAATGCAAGTCAATCCGTTGATTATTGACGGCATTTTGTACGGCGTTACGCCAACAGTACAAGCTTTCGCATTAGATGCAACGACGGGGAAAGAACTTTGGGTGTTCGGAGAAAAATTAAATTCATGGGCAAGCACGAGTCGCGGCGTATCCTATTGGTCGGAAGGCGATGATAAACGCATTTTGCACACCATTGGCAGTTATTTATATGCTTTGGACGCGAAAACAGGCAAACCCATTCCATCTTTCGGCGAAAATGGACAAGGACGTGTCGATTTACACGAAGGATTGCCCGAAAGCGCGAAAAAGAAATTTATCATTTCCAACACGCCCGGAACTATTTTTGAAGATTTAATCATTATGCCCGTTCGATTGACCGAAACGGCGGATGCTGCGCCAGGAGATATTCGAGCATTTAGCGTTAAAACGGGAAAATTAGCTTGGACTTTTCACACGATTCCGTATCCTACCGAAAAAGGTTATGAAACCTTTCCGCCCAATGCTTATAAAAATGAAAACGTTGGTGCAGCGAATAATTGGGCAGGGATGGCAGTGGACAAAAAAAGAGGCATTTTATACGTGCCCACAGGAGCAGCAGCACCCGATTTTTATGGTGGAAAGCGTTTAGGCTCAAACCTTTATGCAAATTGTTTATTAGCATTGAATGCGCGTACAGGCGAACGGATTTGGCATTTTCAAACCACTCACCACGATATATGGGATAGAGATTTGCCCGCGCCGCCGAATTTAATCACGGTTAAAAAAGATGGAAAATTAATAGATGCCGTCGCACAAGTGACGAAACAAGGTTATATTTTCGTTTTTGACCGCGTTACAGGAACGCCTATCTTTCCAATTAAGGAAATGAAAGCACAAAAATCCAATTTAGAAGGCGAAATCGCTTGGAAAACACAACCTGTTCCCACAAAGCCTGCGCCTTTCGCTCGCCAAGCACACACCTTGACAGAAAAAGATATAAGTCCATTCGCCGAAAATCGAGTTGAATTGATACATCGTTTAAAAAAATATGATACCAAACCTTTTGCCGCGCCAAGCAAGGAAGGAACTGTTATTTTTCCCGGTTATGACGGCGGTGCAGAATGGGGCGGTGCTGCCGCAGACCCCAAAGAGGGCATTTTGTACGTCAACAGCAATGAAATGGCTTGGATTTTAAACATGGTTGAAACCCCAAGTGAAGATGCTTTGGCACATTTACCCTTAGGCGAAAGAATTTATACGATTTCGTGCAGTTCTTGTCATGGTAAAGATAAAAAAGGCAATCCACAAAGTAATTTTCCGTCTTTGATGGACATTGGCAAACGCCTTGACCGAACTGCTATAAATAACATTATTACGAATGGAAAAGGCATGATGACAGGTTTTAATTATTTACAATCAGTTGAAAAACAAGCTGTTATAGACCATTTATTAGGCATTGAAAAACAGGAAGCGAGCGCAACAACTGCTACTGCGATGCCTTATATGCCCTTCAAAAGCACAGGTTATCATAAATTTTTGGATAATAAAGGACTGCCTGCGATTACACCGCCTTGGGGGACGCTTAATGCAGTAGATTTAAATACAGGGAAATATCTTTGGCAAATTCCGCTTGGGACAGAGCCTTTGTTGAAAGAAAAAGGGTTAAATGTCGGTTCAGAAAATTATGGCGGTCCTGTTGTGACGGCAAGCGGATTATTGTTCATTGCGGCGACAAAAGATGGACAATTTCGTGTTTTTGATAAGAAAACAGGTCAATTATTGTGGGAAACGACGTTACCTGCGGCAGCTTTTGCTACGCCTTCGACCTATCAAGTAAATGGAAAACAATATATTGTAATGGCTTGCGGCGGTACGAAATTGGGCGCGAAGAAAGGAAATCAATATATTGCGTTTGCATTGCCTTAAATCATTCAAGTTGTTATTTGCCACGAATTTGCACGAATTATTAGTGCAAATTCGTGTAATTCGTGGCAAACCATTGATTATCCTTTACAAATGTATCACTTCGCCATAAGCTGCCGCCGTTGCTTCCATAAATGCTTCACTCATCGTTGGATGCGGATGAACCGTTTTTAAGATTTCATGTCCCGTCGTTTCCAACTTGCGCGAAGCGACTACTTCTGCAATCATTTCCGTCACGTTCGAGCCAATCATGTGCGCACCGAGCAATTCACCATACTTCGCATCGTAAATCACTTTCACAAAACCATCACTCACGCCGCCCGCTTTCGCCTTTCCAGAATAGGCGAATGGGAATTTGCCCACTTTCACCTCGTAACCTTTGGCTTTTGCATCTTTTTCGGTATAACCTACTGACGCAATTTCTGGAATGCAGTACGTACAACCCGGAATATTGTTGTAATCAATCTTTTCAACGTGCATGCCCGCAATTTTCTCTACGCAAAGAATGCCTTCCGCACTCGCAACGTGCGCCAAAGCCTGCGTCATCAACACGTCGCCAATCGCATAAATGCCCGGAACATTCGTTTGATAAAAATCATCTGTCACGATAAAACCCCTATCCGTTTTCACGCCCAAAGCCTCTAAACCAATATTTTCGGTATTCGGCGTAACGCCCGCAGCAGACAGAACTATCTCACAATCAATGAGTTCCGTAATACCCGTCGCTTTATTTTTTAATTTAACCATGCAGCCATTGCCCGTCGTATCGACTGTTTCAACGCCCGTTCCTGCCAAAACGCGAATGCCATTTTTCGTATAAATTTTGGTCAATTCCTTAGAAATGTCCACATCTTCTCGCGGGACTAAACCTTGATCCATAAATTCAACAACGGTCACTTTCGTACCAATCGCATTGTAAAAATAGGCAAATTCAACCCCAATCGCACCCGCGCCCACCACAACCATACTTTTCGGTTGCGTTGCAAGCGTCATCGCTTTGCGATAATCAATGATTTTTTGACCATCTATTTTGAGATTCGGCAATTCTTTAGCGCGTCCGCCCGTAGCGACAATGATATTTTTAGCATCATAAATCGTTTTTTTGCCCGTAGCGTCGGTCACTTCGACCTGCTTGCCCCTCAATAATTTGCCCGAACCGTTGATTACCGTAATTTTATTTTTTTTCATCAAAAACTGAACGCCAGTACTCATGCCGTCTGCAACGGTGCGACTGCGTTGAACCATCGCTTTGAAATCCGCCGTCGCGCCCGCGACTTGAATGCCATAATCTTTCGCATGTTGAATGTATTCAAACACTTGCGCGCTTTTCAATAACGCTTTGGTGGGGATACAACCCCAATTAAGGCAGATGCCGCCTAAATTTTCGCGTTCCACCACAGCGACTTTCATGCCCAATTGCGATGCTCGAATCGCAGCAACATAGCCGCCAGGGCCGCTTCCAATGATAAGGAGGTCGAAATTCATGTCAGATACAGTTGAATGATGAATGATGAATGATGAATGGTGAATGAGGAATGATGAATGATGAATTTTTATAATCCACTGAAAATCAATTTTTTATAAAAATTCATCATTCATCATTCACCATTCATCATTCACCATTCATCATTCATCGTTTATCATTAACTAATTTTCTAATGGTTGTTTTTCAAAAAGTCTGCAAAGTTAAGCAGAATTTTGAATTTTTTACCAAACGGTACGCCAAAAATGACCGTTCTTGCATCATTGATTTAGTTCAGTATTCCACAACATTGATTTAACCGCTTCATAATTCGTTCATTTTGACAGAGAAAGAACTTATCACCCGCTGCCAACAACAAGATAGAATGGCGCAAAAATGGTTATATGACCGATATGCTGCTAAAATGTTTAGCGTTTGTCGGCGTTACGTCCCGCGCCGCGAAGATGCTGAAGATGTATTGATTGAAGCTTTTTTTAAAATATTTGAAAATATGAATGCGTTCCGATTCATGGGCAGTTTTGAAGGTTGGATGCGGCGGATTGTGGTGAATGAAGCGTTGATGTTTTTGAGGAAAAATAAGTTATTGACCGTCGAACCCGATGCGGCAGAATTGAATACGTTGGAAATGAGTGTTCAAATGGGTGTTGAACAGCAAATGGCAGCGCAAGAAATTTTGAAATTATTGGAAAAATTGCCGACGGGCTATCGAACGATTTTTAATTTGTATGTCATTGAAGGGTTTAAACATCAAGAAATTGCGGATATGTTGCAGATTAGCATCAATACTTCCAAATCACAACTGATTTTGGCAAAAGAAAAATTAAGAAAACTATATGTAAAAAATGATGAATGATAAATGATAAATGATGAATGATGAATGATAAATTTTATAATTAATTGATTGTAAATTAATTACAACAATTTATCATTTATCATTCACCATTCATCCTTCATCCTTCATCATTCATCCTTTATAAAAATGGAAGAGAACGAAAAAGATATATTTGAACAATTGTTTAGAGAACAGGAAGTTTTGGTCGAAGAAAGTCCTTCACCGCAACTTTGGGAACGGTTGGAAAAAAAATTGGATGCACGCCCGCGTCCAAAACGCCGACCGCCCATGTTGCAATTGCCTGTGACCATTTTAATACTGATTGTGTTGGTTTTGGCAACCCTCGTCGTCTGGATTTGGACGCATCAACACGAATTGAGGCTCAAAGGGCAAAAACAATGGGCTGCTATTGAATTTATCGCGGGCAATTGGGTTTGTGATACGAATAAATCACATATTGTTTTGAATTTTGAGCAAAAAGCAAAAGAACCTTTGTTTATTGGGCAACGAGAGACTTTTTTTGAGGGAGAAGCAACAGGGGAAAGCACTATGTTGGTGCTTTTGAAAAATCATCAATTGCAACTCGTCGTTTCTGAAAAAAATAAGGGTAAAGAAAAAAATGCGTATCCGAAAACTGCTATTTTTAATATCCAAACCTACGATTCAAATCATTTTATCTTTAAAAATAAGGATGATTTTGAAATCGCCGTTTTAGAAAAGATCAATAATCAACATTTTAGTTTGAAAATAGGAGTTGGTAGTCCGTTTGTGTTTAAAAGATAATTGGGCTTGGACTTGGAATTAGGATTAAATAGGATTTTTTTGGGATTAAATGGGATTGATTTTTAGGATTTTTAGGATTGTGAAAATCCTAAAAATCAATCCCATTTAATCCTTAGTAGGGGACAAAAAAGGTGTAGAGCGAATGGAAACACGATGACACGGATTTTACGAATTTACGCGGATTTTT
>JBDKKX010000143.1:0-10639 GCA_039795795.1 Bacteroidota bacterium
TGAGTTTAGAAAAAACGCTTAAACGCAATATTCAATGGAATATCAGTTATGAAGGGCGCAGTACGGGCAATCTTCGTATCGTGCACGTAGGGCGAGCGCAAGTTCGAGCTAATTTTTAACTGTTTTGTGGAGGATATGGGACTCACTATCATCACTTGCAACTTATTGATTATCATCCCTTTAAGGGGGTACAATTTGGCGCACTGGCGCACTTTTTTGGCGCACTTCATGAATACATGATGGTTTTCACAATGTTTGTTTTACCTTTGTTGCGAAAATCATGCCTATCAAATCAAAAATTTTGTAAAATATGGAAAAAGTGCCGTGCGCTGCGGCAATAACGGGGGCTAATTTCACGCGGTCACGGAGCTGCCAAAAATCTTACCCCGTTTCTTTTTTTCACGCAAGAATTTAATTCCTAAATCATGCACAAGTTGTCTAAACAAAGAGTGAAAGATTTTATAGATGCCTTCTGTGAAGCAAGGTATAAAAAAATGCTTCAAATTTTGAAGCATGACAGAAAATCATTTCAAACGGAAATCACCTTTCTGAAAATTCATATAAAAGATTTTCAATTTCGATGCCGTTACCCCGCATGGAGCAGAAGTGTTGGCTACCCATTCACAGCCGACCACATGATGATGAAGGCTATCTTGAAAAACTTTCTTCCACACGAGAATAATCCTTGAAAAACAAAGCGTATTCACTACGTCGTGGATTTCTTTTCTTATTTCCATTTTGATATTGATTTTTTTGATTTATTAATAAAAATTCTTTTTCTTTCAAAAGTGTGAATCAGCCATGACCTGAGCTAATCGATATTTCACACTTTACTTGCCTATTTCTTTCAAAAGTGTGAGTCGCCGGCTCTTCATCACGGGCGAGTTTTCACACTTTACTTGCCTATTTCTTTCAAAAGTGTGAGTCGCCGGCTCTTCATCGTGGGCGACGGCTCACACTTTACTTGCCTATTTTTGATTCAAGCCATTGAATTTTCTCTTTCAATTCAATAATTCTTTCGTCTTTCTCTTTTAATAATCTTTCATACAATTCGTCCTTACCATTTCCTTGTGCTGTATTTTTAGGAGAAAGCTCTTTTTCTGATTTTCCAAATAATTTGAAATTATCCATTTTATCTAAATCATCCATTTTATTTATACCTTCTAAATTTCCAAATATCAAAGTTTCCAAATCGATATTTAATATTTCTTTTATTCTCAAAAGCGTCCTAAAATCGGGATAAGATGTATTATTTATCCAATTGGATATTGAAGTGTTTCCAATTCCCATCATTTCTGCAAACTTCGCTTGCCTAATATTCTTCTGTTTCAATAGTACCTTTAAGTTATTTCCAAATTGCATGAAAAATATTTTAAAATATTTTGAATATTTTATTCAAAATATTTGGATATTCAATTTAATTGAATGTATATTTGCATCATCAAATGTAACGAAGCGGTTACATTTCGCAATGCAATTGCAAATATAAACTAAGTTCATTGAAAAACGGATGGAAAAATTGACATTTTTCGAGGCAAACAAGAAAGAAATGCATGCGATAGCGGAATCGTCGCACGGCTTCACAAAAATCATTTCGCGAGAAACGGGCGTAACGTTTACGAATCGTTTTTTCAAGTCAGAGCGCCCAACGCTTCGCAAATTGGAGGCAGTGTTAGACACAGTCATACAAGTATGGGAAAAGGAAATCGCTCAGACGGATGAAATTTTGGAGCGCAAAAAAGTGATTGTAAGCCGCTATCGGCAGGAAGACTTCAGTAAACCGATGACGGATTAAAAAAAAAGTTTACGTGTAGATTTTTCGGTGGATGGGTGGTGTGCGCACTGCCCATTTTTAATTTTTTAACCCTTAAAAATCATCCCAAAGATGAAGTTAAAGCGGGTGCCGAAAATGCACCAAATCACAGGAGTCGAATTCGTAACGGGAGTCCCATTTCTCTACGATGGAATGGAACTCCGTTACCACGCGGGCGGCATTTACAAAAAAACGGGCGAATGTTTTGTTCAAATCCATGATTTAGAAGACGATGTTCGGGCTTCGGGGGTGGAAACCTTTTTGTACATCGGGGGCACCGCCTTTAAAGCCTTTATCGCTTTCGACAAATGTAAAAAGTTAAATTCTTAAAATTTCGTAAATCATTAAAAATCAAGTATTTATGACAATTCAAGCAAATTTATTTAGTTCGCTTTGCCCATTGACTCAAGCTTTTGTGGATTTGATGAAAAAATGCGCGGCATTCGATGCCTTGAGTTACAGCGAAGCGAAATGGAAAGCAGAACTCTGCCATGGGAAAGATTTCGCGGATTGGATTTCCCACAAGTGCGGTAAAAAGGGTTATTACGATAAAAGCATTTTTGTGCTTGTGGCATGTGGCGCAGACCGAATGAATACCGCCCGAATCGCTCAAATGTTAGGTCTGAAAGACCATCCAATGATGGACGATTCCCGCGAAATGCAGCGTTGGCGGATAGAGTTAGGGCAAAAGTTTTATTGCGAGACCATTTCTTACGCCTTGTTCAAATTAGGAAAGGACAGGGGAGCGATGCAGGATTATATGAAAAAACTACGAATCCCCGATGGAGGCAATGGCAATAATTGGACAAAGTTCGCAATCGTGTCCGCAGAAATGGAGGAGTATAAGAAATTGTTTAATTTAAATGTTTTAGAGGAAGCAACAAAAAAAGCCGCCCAGTAATGGCGACTCTACGCAAAATTTTCATTAATAAGGCTGCAAATTACAAGTTTGCAGCCACAAAATCAAGTTTTTTTTATGATTATCGAATTATCTGTAGCACTCGTTTCGACAGTGCTTTATCTGAGGTCACAAGCAAAAATTGCTTCTTTGGAAACCCAATCCGAATCTACATTCAAAGAGTTAAGTAGATTGGATCACCTGGAAGAAGAAAATCGAATCCTCACAACCGCTAACGAAGTGTTGGAAACGAATTTTTACGAAAAAAAAGCTGCTTTGGAAGAAAAAGAGCAACAAGTAAAAGAATTATCATCGGTACGGGCAACTGAGGGAGATCCTGCTGGAGAGGTTGAAAGGTTGAAAGAAACTGCCAAAAAGCTTGTATGGGACCGTGATCATTACAAGAGTTTATGGGACAAAACATGGGATGAAAAAAATGCTTACAAAAAATTGTACGAAGAGGCAACAAAAAAAGCCCCCCAATAAGGGCGGCTCCTTCGACAAAAACAACTTTAATTTTTTCAATACATTGAGTATTAAAGATGCAAAATTAGTGCATTTTTTATGGTTTTCCAATTTTTTTTTAACAATTTTAAATTTTTTTCAACAATGAGTATTAGTTTAAAAAGGCTCTTCAAAGAGCGTACAGTATTGACAACAATGGTAGGAGCAGGCTTCGCAGCATGGGGCTTATTGGATTTTTTTTATGTTCGATTTGCATTAAGCGAATTGCCCGTGCCTGCTCAAATCATTATTTCCATTTTATGCGCATTCTTGTTGACGGGCGGTCGAATCGCATTTATGACTTTGGACATGAACTCGACCATCCAACGCAAGACGACAATTTCGTGGTTTGCAAAGGGCGCAACCGTAGCGATGGCGTTGTATGTGATGATGGAAACGTCGTACATGGCGGCAACCTTCGGAAAATCGCAATCCATGATTAACGCATTGATGGTCATTTTTCAAGGAATCAACGTGATGTTATTGTTATTTGAAATTTTTCTTGTGGTCAGTTTGCAACCGTCGGCTCAGCTTGTGGGACATCAGGAACAAGCGGTTTATGATAAAATGGCGAAAGATTTACAAGATGCGAATTTGTACATCAGCGATTTGAAGAATTTGTTGAACGATGCCAATGGACGCAATATCCAATTGGCGAATGAAAAAACAACGCTTCAAAAGGAATTGTACCGCATCCGCGTGAACAATAACCAAATTGAATCGCCTAAAGATACACCGCAGAACGGTGTAAAAAAGCCTTAGCCCCTGATCTGATTCACGGGGGCAAGAAGCCCGCTATTGCAGTTATAACTGAGGAATCAGAAGATAATTTGGATTTACCAGTTATAACTGAGGATGATTTGGAATTGTCCGTTATAACTGAAGATAATTTGGATTTGCCAGTTATAGCTGCAATAGCAAAAGCGAGTGTTGAAGTAGAAACCCAGTTATACCCAGTTATAACTGCAATAACTGGAAAGGTTGAAGAACCGCCAGTTATAACTGGAATAGCCGAAAGGAATGTCGAAGTGGAAACCCAGTTATACCCAGTTATAACTGCAATAACTGGAAAGGTTGAGGAATCGCCAGTTATAACTGGAATAGCGGAAACGAGTCCCGCAGTAGAAACCCAGTTATACCCAGTTATAACCGCAATAACTGGAAAGGTTGAAGAACCGCCAGTTATAACTGGAATAACAGATGATTCCGAACTTTTTGAAGAGATTGGCGATGGCAAATATCGATGGAAAGTAATTCAAGACGGCAATATCTGTATCCACATCAATTGTGTAACCGAACGAGTTCGATATTCTGGAATAGAGGAAGTAAAACGATTCATTCAGTCATATGAGTCCAAAATTAATAAAAAAATGGGCGATTTGCAGGTGAATGAGAAATGGGTAAATTATTGGAAAGGGGCTTATGCGGAGATGGAACGCATGCAGCAAGCCAATAATTAAAATATTTTTATAACTTAAACGAAAGGCTTTGCTACAAAGCGAAGCCTTTTTCATATTCCGGAATATGAAAGCTGAATTTCTTGAAGCTCGATACAAAGATCTTAGAGCCGATAAGATAAAAACCGTTGCCCGCAAGCATAATGAACTGCAAGAATACGTAGTTAAAAAAGGGGGGCAATTAGAGGGTGCTGTTATCAAGAATTTGCCTGAAGGTCTGATACATGCGGTTGAAACGCGATTGCATGACTTGCATCAAGATCTTGAATTGATCAACGTGATAGATGATTTGATAGAAGATTTAAAAGAATCCCTGCGGGAAACCTCTTATCGAGCAGAGCGTAATGAAATCTTTTATGAATCGAACAATGATGTTCGACTCGCCAATCAATATCAATGCGACAGTAGCGGATGCCTGTGCATGCACAAGATTTTGCAGAATGTCGACAAGGGACGTATTGTTTGCTCTTCTCCCAAAGAAGCGGAACGGGCAAAATCAATCGCCCGATTAATGGCTCGTAATCCAAATTTATTCTAAAAAAAATCTACAATGTCTAAATTGAGTTTAAATAACATATCCAAACCGCAAGAAGCGGAAGCCGTTCAAACAATGGATTTGGACAAAGAGATCAGCCGAGGCAAAAAAGAAGTTGAAGAAGACCTCAATTATGGTAATGTTCGCAAATTCCCAATCGAAGTTTTTCCTAAATTCTTTAAAGACATGGTACTGGAATCACATCGAGTTAAGAAGTTTCCGATTGATTATTTTGCAAGCTCGTTGCTTTTTGTGTGTGGCGCAACGCTGGGCAATAGCTACAAATTACGGATTCAGGATAATTATTATGAAAAAGGTTTACTCTGGTTGTGCCTGATGGGTCGTCCCAATACCATGAAATCGCCCCCATTGGAATGGGTGATGCAACATTTGTGGGACAAGCATGAAGCCGAACAAGAAAAATATGATAATTTGTTGGCTATGGGGGCAACGAATATTAAAATGAAAGAAATTTTGATGAAAGATTATACGCCTGAAGCATTAGTAATGGCACATTCTAATAATAAAAAAGGCGTGATTATTCATTCCGACGAAATTACCAAGTGGATCGGCAATTTTCATCGTTACAGTACAGGCGGGAACGAATCGGATAATTGGCTTGAGACATGGAATTATAAACCGTATAGCATTTCTCGAATTGGTAAAAAGTTATTTATACCAAACACTTTTCTTCCCGTCATCGGTACGAGCCAATATCAAAAGTTTAAAAAAACCGTGATGTCGAATGGACTTTTCACGGATGGTTTTTTAGAAAGATTTTTGTTTGTTGCTCCGAATGGGCTCATTAAAGAAATGCGCACGGCGGAACAAATGAATCCTGAATTATACAACCAATACAAAGAACAGTTGGAAAGGCTGGATGATTTTGCTGCAAAATACGATAATAAAGTGGCGTGTCTAAACGAAACCAATCACAAAATAATCTTGGATTGGATCAATGAAAATAATCAATTGTGTAATCAAGCAAATGAAAAAATGAGTTCTATGTTGGGCAAATTCGACATGCATATCTACCGTTTAGCCGTGTGCATACAAGGGATGGAGTACGCCGCGGGCTTGATTAGTGAATCCGATATGAGTAATATTACCAAAAGTGCTGCTGAAGCAGCCGTGAAATTAGCCGATTATTTCAGAGAATGCAATATGAAGTTGATGAATTATTTCACCAATTCGCAACAAGTGCTTTTCGAGTTGCCTAAAGATGTTCAGATTTGGTATTCGGCTTTGCCCCGTGAGGAATTTCCCCGTTCGTTAGCTATTGAAATGGCGGCACGATTTACAACAAAAAATAAATTGTCGGGGTTATCCGAACGCCAAGTTTACCGATACATGTCTGAAGAACACAAACCCAAGTTGTTTCGCTTCGTCAAAAAAGAAGGCATGATATCTTACTATCGAAAAACTTTTTAAAAAAAAGAGGGCAAAGTGACACTTTGTCCTCTTTTTTTTTGTGGAAATGAAAAAAGTGTTTACTTTTGCATCACCAAAGGTAAAAGCATCATAGGGGTAAAAATTTTGCGCCAATTGCGTCAATTTGCGCCAAAAATAAGTCTTGTAACTCATTGATTTTCAATGGCAAAGGTGATTCCCTGCGGCTCCACAAGGTGTGTAAATGATTGATTTTAAATCATTTACACCTTTTTTTTGAATTACAGCGCACTCATTTACAAATTTTTTATACAATGCCTAAAATAAAAACTCATAGCAGCGCGAAAAAACGCTTTAAAGTCACTGGTGGCGGTAAAGTGAAACGTTTTCACGCGAATCATTCGCACTTGATGCGCAAAAAATCCAATAAACGCAAAGGGCGTTTGGTCGGTTCGGATTTGGTTTGCGACGCAGATCAACCGAGAGTAATGACCTTATTAGGTCTTGGTAGCAACCATTAATCACCTATCTAAAGGATTGATTATTAATGAGTTGTGCGAAAAAATTATTTTTTTAACGAGAACGAAGGAGTCAGAGTTATCGGTTCAAATCCAACATCGTTAATCCCTTCGTTGTACTAAAATGTGTTATTATGCCTCGTTCCGTCAACGCGGTGGCTTCCAGAGCCAGACGCAAAAAAATCTTAAAATCGGCGAAAGGTTATTTCGGCGCACGTTCCAAAGTTTATACCGTAGCGAAAAATGCGGTGGATCATGCGATGTTGTACGCTTATGTCGGTCGTAAATTGAAAAAACGCGCTTATCGCCGTTTGTGGATTGCGCGGATTAATGCCGCAGTGCGTCAACACGGTTTGTCCTACAGCGTTTTCATTCATAAATTGTCTCAATCGAAGATTGATTTGAATCGCAAAGTTTTGGCAGATTTGGCATTGAATCATGCAGATGCTTTCAAATCTATCGTGGATAAAGTGAAATAATTGTTTTAAAAACAAAATAAAAATGCGCCAATTAAGCAATTGGCGCATTTTTATTTTACGATAAAACAAAAAGCCGCGACAGATGCTTTCTGTATCGCGGCAATTGTTTATTGAGGCTGTTCTTTAAAAATGTATTGGTTTAGCGCGCCTTTTTGTTGTAAGGGAACGCGCTCTAAGGATTTTCCTTTAATCGCAACATTTTTTAATCGTTTCGCTGAATTTCATAGAATTGAACAAGATGATTGTTAAACATTTGGTTTTTAAATCATTACAAATCTGAAAATTAAAAATACCTTGCGCAAACCCCGCTAACATCCCAACCAAAACAATCGCGTTCGGAATAGCGAATCGCTACTGAAAGGTTCGCAGGAGACAATTGTTCTCGTCTTTTAGTTTCTTCTGCGATATTTTTGCCGCCTGTAACGACTTTTTTTTGTTCTTCGCTCAACAATTCAAACGTTGAGAAATGGTTTTTCATATCGTATAATCTCCTCATTTTTTGCTGCTTTTAGTGTTAGTAATTCTGTTAAACACTAATGAAAGATAGTCCGTAGGGTAGATATGGGGTGTCTTTTTTTGTATTTTTATGACACGTTTTTAGAGATACATATTTTCAAGTATAAGCAATAAAATATTGATTACAAGGGTTTTGTAAAAATAAAAGAATGTATATGTTCAAAAAAGTGTTATAAAATAGCGGCTAAAAAAATGAACACATAGAGACATAGGACACATAGTGTTAGGATACTATGTGTCCTATGTCCCTATGTGTTAAAAAAAAACTATGTGTTAAAAAAAAAGCGGCGACACTTATAAAGTATCGCCGCTTTTATGCCAACTAAAAGTCTCGAATGGTGTTTGTACAAAAGTTTGTCAAATTGTTTGTTTAAATTTTTGTTTGTTCAATTGCATCTGCTTCTTAGATGACAGGGTTAGAAATCCGTAAAAATCTTAGGTTTGTTCGTTGATTCGCCTGTTTTTTGTCTTGACTTTAAATTTTTTGTTTGTTTTTTTTGTAAGATACGCTTTTGGAAACTGCTCGTATTTGCTCTTTGTTTTTAGAAAATAAAAATAAAAGTTTTGTTTTGTCGTAAGATTCGTATTAAAAAATTGTAAAATTCGCTTTCAGATATATTTTATTTTTCAAATAAGAAATTCAATGTAAGATTGCAAAAATAATTGTATTGTAAGATTCGTATTCTAAATGTATGTTTTCAAAAATTACTTCGATTGTAAGTTAAAATCCGTTTAAAAAATTGTAAGATTCGTTTACGGGTTGTTTTAAAATGTTGTTTTTTCGTTTTGTTGATACAAAGGTAGTGTGAAAAGGAAGGGTAGGCAATTCCTTTGTATCGGTATTTTTAAAATAATAATTTTACAAATGTATATATTGTTATTAATTAATGATTTATAGATATAAATCATATTTATAAATCATTAATTAATCAAAATAACTTGTTTTTAATTTTAAAGCACCCTTTTATCCATCATTTTGAACCAAAGCGGTGGCAATAAAGCAATCAAAATAGACATCGGATAGCCAAATGGCAATTGTGGCGCATCTTCATAATGTCGTAAAATCTGATATTTTCGGGTGGATTTATAATGATGGTCGGCATGACGGGTCAATTCATATAGAAAAATGCGCCCCAATTCGTGATTAGAATTCCAAGAATGCTTCGGCAATACAGGTTCGTACCGACCCGAAGCCAATTTCTGCCGCCGCAAACCATAATGTTCAATATAATTCACGGATTCCAACAATAAAAAAGCGGTCACTGCAAAGCCAATCGCCATCAAAATACTTGCATATCCAAAAAAGATTCCAATCAAAATCAAATATATCATTTGAATTATTTGAAATACAATCATTTGATTATCAATGCTATACACAGAAGCACCTTTTTTTTTCAATCGTTCTGCTTCCAACTGCCAAGCACTTTTGTAACTGTCTTTAACAGAGCGAAACCAAAACGAATACACATTTTCGCCCATTCGGGCAGAAGCAGGATCTTCATCCGTTGCGACGTTTTTGTGGTGTCCTAAATTGTGTTCAATAAAAAAGTGCATATATAATGCAGGTAATAACAATGCTTTGGAAATAAATTGTTCCGTCGGATTGGAACGATGTCCCAATTCATGCGCAACATTGATTCCAAAGCTGCCCACAATAATCCCTACACTGATGCTCATGCCAATCATTTCAACAATGCTCAAATGATTGTTTTTAAAAACATACAAAGCATTGATAATTAATAGATAAAGCAGTGGCAAATGCAGATAAAGAAGCCAATCAAAGAGCCGCACCTGAGCGCGAGTCGTTTCTTCGGCTTCGGGCGTATTGTTCTTGTATTGAGGCAAAAGGATATCTCCCAAAGGCAATAGTCCAAAGGCAAACAAGACCGTAAAAAACAGCCAATATCCTTTCCACTCCAGTCCTAAAAAGGCACTTGCAGGCAATAAATAAGCAATCAAATATTTAAAATCCTTCATTTTTGAAACGTTTTTGCAAAAATAGCTATATTTTGTTTAATTTCGCACTTTCAAATTTCTTAAAATGATTTCTTAAAATCATCAAAATCAACCAATTATTTAAAAGATGGAGTTTCATCACCTGACGGTTAGTAAAATCGGACAAGAGACGACGGATACGGTATCTGTTACTTTTGCTGTTCCCGAAAATTTAAAACAACCATTTATTTATACGGCGGGTCAATATTTGACTTTGAAATTGGATATTAAAAATGAGTCTGTGCGGCGCGCTTATTCGATGTCCAGCAGCCCTGTTGAAAAAGATTGGACGATTACGGTCAAAAAAGTCAAAAATGGATTGGCTTCCAACTATATTTGCAATCAATTGAAAGTGGGTATGACGGTCGAAGTGGCGTTACCAGACGGTCGTTTCACGTTGAAACCCGATGTGAGTAAGCGGAAAAACTACTATTTGTTTGGTGCGGGCAGTGGAATTACGCCATTAATGTCGATTTTAAAAACAATTTTAGAACAAGAACCGCAAAGTATTGTTTTCCTTTTGTACGGGAATCGG
>JBDKKX010000144.1:0-10629 GCA_039795795.1 Bacteroidota bacterium
ATTACACGAGATTTCACAGATTTTTTTGGATTTTCAATGCTTAAAATCCAAAAAAAATCTGTGAAATCTCGTGGAATCTGTTCCAGCTGTGCCGAAAAGTATTTTTGTCACGTACTGAGATTTTTTTTGATTACTTTTGTGCTGAAAAATAAAATTTATGGCGAAAAATTTATTCCTAACCAATCGATTTTTCATCGGATTGGGGATATTAATAGGTGTGTTTTTGGCAGCTTTTCCGTTTAAAATCTTGTTTCCAGTGGCGCAAGCGATGCTTGTGATGTTTGTGGCGATGGCGATAGCAGATATGATTTTGCTTTTCCATCGCAATACGCGGTTGAGTGCGACTCGAATCACGCCTACGTTGATGTCGCTCGGAGACCCTAATCCGATTCGATTGCAAATTAAAAATCCTTCGGGTTACGATTGGCGGCTGACGGTGATTGATGAATTGCCTTTTCAATTCCAAAAACGGGATTTTGAACTCGAACTGACGGTTCAATCGGGTAATTTTGCCGAAACGACTTATGATTTAACGCCTACGGAACGCGGTGAATATCATTTTGGCGATATTTTGTTATTGGCGGCATCGAGTTTGGGCTTGGTGCAAAGGCGGTTTCGCATGCCTGCGGCGGCGATGGTGCCTACTTATCCGTCCGTGATTCAAATGAAAAAATATGAATTGAAAGCCGTCAAACAGATTGCGAATCAATATGGTATTAAAAAAATTCGACGATTGGGGCATAGTTACGAATTTGAACAAATTAAAAATTATGTGCCGGGCGATGATATTCGGACTTTGAATTGGAAAGCAAGCGGTCGGCGCGCTACTTTGATGGTCAATCAATACGAAGATGAGCGTTCTCAACAAGTTTATTGCATTTTGGATAAAAGCCGCGTGATGCGTTTGCCGTTCAATGATTTGACGTTGTTAGACCATTCAATTAATACGTCGTTGGTGATTTCCAACATTATTTTGCAAAAAAAAGATAGGGTTGGTTTATTCACGTTTTCGGACAAACTCGGAACGACGCTCGCCGCAGATGCACATCCGCGACAATTACAACGAATTTTAGAAGAATTGTATCACCAAAAAGAAGGAAGTAGTGAAGCGAATTATGAATTATTGTACTACGCTGTACGCAAATTAGTGAGAGGGCGAAGTTTATTGATGTTTTTTACGAATTACGAAAGCCTTTTTGCATTGGAACGCGCTTTGCCGACATTGCGGTTATTAAACGAATTACACCTATTAGTAGTCGTGTTTTTCAAAAATACGGAAATTGAAAATTTTGCCTTAGAAGATGCAGAAAATACAGAAACCATTTATAATCAAGCCGTTGCGCAAAAGTATGCGCGTGAAAAAATGCAAATGGTTCAAAAACTGCGGCAACATGGAATTCAAGCCATTTTAACGCGCCCTGAAGATTTGTCGATTCATACGATTAATAAATATTTGGAATTAAAAGCGCGAGGATTAATTTAACGATTTTCCCGCAGCTGATGCAGAAAATCTGCGGGAAAATCGTTTCTTTTTTGTTAAAATCTGGGCATTTTTGCTTTTTGGTACCAATATTCCCAAACGAAACCCGAATAGCAGGAATGATTTAAGCCAATTCCTGCCATTCGGATCCATCCGACGTTAAAAACTATATCCGCTCGACAACGAAACGATACTTTGCGCAGTGGATTTCAAATTTAAAAGATAGCTGGCGCGCACATAAAAATTCTTATCCATTAGACGAAAACGAAGTCCGCCGTGACCGACCAAGCCCGTCGCACTAACCAGCCCTCCACGACCCGATTCATCCGACGCAGCCACAAATCCATAACCCACTCCTGCACCAATAAATCCGCCAAAACTATCCTCATTATAGGCTGTGGAACGGTTGCCGAAATTAAAATCTGCTGTAAGCGGCAGTTCAAGCGCGAGACTACCTACTGCTCCAAACCGACTGTTATAAGTGCCGCCAAAACCAATTCCCAAAGGTACACCCACTGAAAAATGCTCATTGAATGCAATTCGAGGAAAATAACTGATAAAATAGGCACTTGCGTTGCTGCTTAGGAGGATACCGCCGCCAACTGCCTGCATGAATTCCATATCGCTGCTACGAGCTCTTTTTTTATAACTGCCTTTGTAATCCGCAAGCATAGCGGATTGCGCATTGGCGTGATGGTCGCTTGAAGTTAGCGCGAGTTGTGCGGACACTTTTGGAGCTGTAAATAAAATTAAGAATAATGGGATGATGACTGAAGAAAATTGTTTGAACATTGTTGCTTTTCAAAATAGGTTAATAATGCTTTTTGAACACTTACACCTATATAATGAAAAACAAAAGGAGGGTTAGCCAAAATGGGAAAGATTTTTTTGTTTGTTAAAAAAATGGTTCTTCCGCACTTTTATAAACACCGTTTGGAAGGTTTAAAATCTTCCAAACGGTTGATAATCCATTATTTATGATTTTATTTTCTGTATTTGATTTTTATTTTGCGCTAAAAACGCGGAAGAACCCCAAAAAATGACAGCTAACAGGTTTTAAAAACCTGTTAGCTGTGCATTCATTCAATCTTCTCGCGTCACCGAAGAGACATCGTGTAATCCCTTCAACGCCCGTATCGACAATTCCAATTGGTCTTTATTCGCCACGACAAGGCTAATTCGACCCTCAAAACCGCCATGCGGTAAACTTTTCATGTAAAAAGTACGCATATTAAGGTTCAATTGCGTTGAAATTTGGCGCGAAAGGCGTTCAATCACCCCTTTTCCATCCACGCCCATCACTATCAAATCCGCCACAAATGAAGCATTCGTCGCCGCGCCCCACTCCGCACGCCGAATCCGATAACCATAATTCGCCATCATATCCGTCGCATTCGGACAACCCGTCCGATGGATTTTGAACGCGCCGCCTACGCCCAAATAAGCAAAAATATCGTCGCCTTGCACAGGATTACAACAAGTCGAAAAATGATGTGCATATAAATTCGCAGGTTCGCCACCAATAAATAATTGAGATTTATTCGTACCCGCCCTAAAAATAACTTTTTTATTATCTGTTTTCGCTTCTCCTTTGGCTTCTTCTTCCGCCGCTTGCGCCAACATTAATTTACCTTTCTCCACTTTAAAAATCTTAAAGTCTTGTAAATCAACGATTTGTGCTGCAATCGCGCAATATAAATCCAAAGGCGTTTTATAATTAAAATGTTTCAATAGAAAATCCACCGATTCATTGAAATCCACATCCATTCGACTCAATTTGCGTTCCAACGCCTCTTTGCCAAACATGCCCGTTTGCTTCTGCTCCTCGCGCAACGATTGCCGAATTCGGTCTCGCGCTTTGCCCGTCGTCACCAACTCCAACCAACCTTCATTCGGACGTTGATTTTTCGCCGTGATGACGGTCACTTGGTCTCCATTTTTCAATTCGTACCCCATCGGCACCAATCGGTCATTCACCCGAATCGCCTGACATCGATACCCCACATCCGTATGCACCGAAAACGCAAAATCCAAAGCCGTTGAGCCTTTTGGCAACAATTTCGTATCGCCTTTCGGCGTGTAAACGTAAACTTCTTCTGTAAAAAGACTCGTCGCACGGAAATTTTCAATGAAATCCACCGTACTATTGCCCGCATTCGTCGCAATCACTTCCCGAACACTGTCTAACCAAGCTTCATACACATCGGTTTGATTATTAATGCCTTTGTACTTCCAATGCGCCGCAAACCCACATTCCGCAATCTCATCCATGCGCTGCGTCCGAATCTGAACCTCCACATAACGTCCTTGCGGACCAATCACCGTCGTATGGAGCGACTCATAACCATTCGCTTTAGGCGTATTAATCCAATCTTTCAAGCGTTCCGCCACACTTTTATACACTTCCGTCACCGCCGCATAAGCCTGCCAACAAGCACTGCGTTCCTTATTCAACGGCACATCTAACACGACGCGCACGGCAAAAAGGTCATAAATCTCAGACATTGGAACATTTTTGGCTTTCAACTTCTGCCAAATCGAATAAATCGACTTCGGACGACCCGCTATGCGGTAAGCAAAACCACTTTCATTCAATGCAGCCTTAATCGGTTGAATGAAATTTTCAATATATTGTTCGCGGACGCGTTTGGTTTCGGCAAGTTCGCGGGCAATTTGTTTATATTCCGTCGGGTGCGTGATTTTCATACAGAGGTCTTGAAACTCCGTTTTGATTTTGTACAAACCCAATCGATGCGCCAAGGGCGCGTAAATATAATCCGTTTCCGCCGCGATTTTAAGTTGTTTATGACGCGGCATCGCACCGAGCGTACGCATATTGTGCAATCTATCCGCCATTTTAATCAAAACGACGCGCACATCCCGCAATAAAGTCGCTAAAACCTTTTTAAAATTCTCCGCTTGTGGACTTTCGACATCATAATTATTGTCCAATTTAGTCAAGCCATCCACCAACATCGCGATTCTATCGCCAAAAATGCTGTGAACCTCTTTCAATGTTACGTCCGTATCCTCCACCACATCGTGCAGCAAAGCAGCAATCACTGCCGTCGGTCCCAAACCAATCTCCTCGCTGCATATCCGAGCAACCTCAATCGGATGAAAAATATACGGTTCGCCCGATTTACGGCGTTGCAAACTATGGGCTTGCACCGCGAGTTCAAAGGCTTTGCGAATGTTACGATGGTCTTCAGGCGTTACTTCCGACTTGATAGAACGCAATAATTGGCGATACGCGCGCCGAATGAGGCTTTTTTCCGCCTCATCATAGGTTAATACATCTGTTAATACTTCTTGTAGTACCATAATTCGGGTGCATTGTGTTAATCTCTTGTTAAACAATCAGGGTGATAAAATGCGTCGGTTCGGTGTTTGTAAAAAGTCAAAACAAATATCCCAACAAGAGCAATGCAATCCAAATGGCGATTTTTTAAGCAGAGCAGTTGATGGCAATAAGTTGAATGTAACGATTCGCTCCCAAGTTCAAAGTTTTTTTAATGAAAAAACGATTTTTACAAAGCTACAATTTTTTTTGAACTTTTCAAGTTATAGAAATTTAGATATGCAACTTCTTTAACAATTGTCGTTCCTATTAGAGACTCAAAAATGTTATTTTTGGCACATTCCGTTAAAAAAAAATTTTAAAGGATAAAAAAATTATATTTTATAGCCTATTTGACGAAAAATAAGTAATTTTACAACTGTTTCGTATCAATTAACATAAATACCTTTATTCACGATTCATGAAAAAAATCATTTTATCCTGTTTGGCAATGAGTGCCTTGTCCCACACAGCAAGCGCGCAACTTACTGAAAAGCAATTGAAAACACATCAGAAAGAGGTTGCCAAAAGCAAACAGAAAAACAGTATTGTTTGGAGTTTAGACACAATTTTTAATAAGGGCTTGCCTTATTGCATTATGAAAAAAAAGAATAAAAACTTTTTAGGCTATTACGAAGGCGATTTTTACGCATTGAATGGCAAAAATGTGTTTTACGCCAAATCTATGATAGACGCAGGTTTGTCAACCCGCGAAATCACGATGTTGACAACGGGTCAAAAGGCTTATTTGGACGGCGATTTAGAAAAAGGCATCGTTGAAGCAGAATTATTTGCAGGCGACAGTTTAAATGAAACGACTACTCATAAATTTTTAATGCTTCATGCGGAAAAACCTGTTAATAAAATCGCACAAGTGGCGGGAAGCGTAGGACTTGGGGGCAGCAGCAAAGAAGTTGTTGATAATAATGATGAAAGCAATTCAGCCCAGCCTGTGCGCAATCGAAAAGCACCAATTTTAATATTGGGCGATGAAGTGCAACAAGATTTTAAAAAAATTGGCACCATCAAACAAGTCTTTGGCGTAGCATCTACCAATATGCTGTATGAGGTTTTTGACGCGGCAGGCAGAAAAATTGCAGATGTAGAAGGGAAAATGCATGGCACCTCATGGCAGGTCGTGACGCTTAAAAATAACAAAATGCACACGGTTTCTTGCGAAGAATTTAAGGAAAAAGCAGCGATTATGCAGTATTTGACACAACTTCGGTATTTGTAACCTTGTTTTTAATTGCATTTATAACGCAACCATAGCCATTCTTCATCGTGATACTAATTTTCTGAATTAGGGAAAAGCAGAAATTAAGGAAGCATTTTTGGGACATTTCATTTTTAGGTTACACTTTTGGATACATTGCGATACAAATAGATGTACGGATTTCACGGATTGCACCGATTCGTACGGATTTTTTGGAAAAAATGCTAGGTTTTAAGCAAAAAATAGAAAAAAATCTGTACCAATCAGTGCAATCCGTGAAATCCGTACATCTATTTGTATCGCAATGTATCCAGAAGTGTAACCTAAAATGAAAACATTCCAAAAAATGCTTCCTCAATTCCTACTTTTTCCTAATTCAGAAACCCATAACTTGGGTTCATTATCTAAACCAATCACAAGATGAAAAGAAAAGATTTCCTTAAAAGTCTCGGTTTAATCGGTGCAGGTTCGACGGTATTTAGCTCGACAGCCCTTGCTAAAACGAACAAAACAGCCATTCAGCTGCCACCGAATACTTGCGTTTTGATTCCAACGGAAACCGCAGGACCCTTTCCCTTAGATTTGACAACCAACAATGCCCTTTTTTTCCGAAAAGACGTTCGAGAAGATAGAACAGGCGTTCGTTTAAACGTCAAACTGAAAATTATTGGCGCAAGCAATTGTCTGCCGATGGGCAATTTGCGCGTGAACATTTGGCATTGCAGCAAAGATGGGTTGTATTCAGGCTACGACAACAACATGAACGCGGGTCAAGCAGGCAAAACCTATTTGCGCGGCTATCAAATGACGGATGCCAATGGCATCGTGGAATTTACAACTATTTTTCCGGGTTGGTACAGTGGGCGCGTTGCACATATCCATTTTCAAGTATATGTAAATGCCAATTACGCAGCTATTTCGCAATTGACCTTCCCGATTGCGGCAAAAAATGCAGTTTATACAGCAAATCCTACGTTTTATCCAAAAGGCGCAGACCCGCTTTCTCCTGCCAATGATAATATTTTTTCCGATGGCTATAATTACCAAACGGCAACTTTAACCGCGAATGCAGATGCAACGCTCGGTTATGATGCCTATTTGGAAGTCGCGATTAGCGGTTCGGGCATTAGCAAGATGGAAGAAGTGGAAACAGGTGGACAATTCAAATTAGGTCAAAATTACCCGAATCCTTATCAAGATTTGACGACGATTCCCTTCACGTTGACAAACGCTGCCGAAGTGGAAATTGATTTATGGGACGTGACTGGCAAGCAATTAGCCGTGATTCCTTGTGGACAATTGAATGCAGGCGACCATGCGATTCCATTGAATATCAAAGGTTTAGGCATAATACATCAAAACTATGTATATCAATTGCAAGTCAAAAACAGCTACGGTACCTATCGACAATGCAAAATGATGACTGCAAGCGAATAGCAGATTGAAGGAAGCGTTACATAAAAGGCTTAGACCAAATTTTGGAATAAGCCTTTTCGGGGAGGTAATTATATAATAATATATCGGGTACGTGGTTGGATTAAAATTGGATTAACCGACCCAAATATAGCCTCCGTCGTTATTGTTGCCACCTTTAGTGAAACGATTTGCGACCATGTTAGATTTTTTAAGAGTTACTACGGATGCTGTTAAAATTTGTTTCTGTTGCATGAGTGACCGGTTTTTTTTGGATGATTGTTTTCTCTGTGATGCTTACGAGGACAAATATTGTCGTTTCGCCTGTTCAATGTTTGCTACGGATTTTGTTAATTGTGACACTGGAAAACGATTCAAACGTTGAATATTAATCTTTTATTTAAAGTGAAATCGTGACAGTATAACGATTCATTTTAAGAATATTTTGAAATAATTCAATCATAAAACATTGTCTTCTACGCGGTTGTCCTCAAATATAATGCCAAGTATGACATATTAAAAATATACACTTTTAATAGATTCATTCATAATGCTTTCGGTTCAAAAGTTTGTTACATCAAAGATAAACCTTAATCTGATGATTTTTTGTTAACAATGTGTTAATGATTTGCAAAGATTTACAGTTGATGTTTTTTTGCCACATATTTGGCTCGTTTTTTGACAGTCGCAACATTTTTTGAATGCGATATTGCAATTTTCGTGACACTTCTTGTTGGTTAAACGGGTAAAAAAAATGTCTTTTTTGTTAAAAAAATCGCCGCTTCAACGTTTAGACGTTGGTTTAGACAATCGTAACAATAACACAATTTGGGTCAAACGGGATGATTTAATGCACCCGACCGTACAAGGCAACAAGTGGCGTAAGTTGAAATACAATTTACAATGGGCGCGAGCACAAGGGTTTAAAACCTTATTAACCTTTGGAGGAGCCTTTTCCAATCATTTATATGCAGTCGCGGCGGCGGGACAATTATTTGAATTTCAAACGATTGGGATTGTACGCGGCGAAAAAACACTTCCTTTAAACCCCACTTTACAATTTGCAGCATCTTGTGGGATGCAGCTTTATTTTGTCCGTCGCAGCGATTACCGAAGGCTTTCCAATCAATCCCTTGAACAAATTGCTATCTTTTTAAACCTTTCAGTATCCAATACTTATCTATTGCCCGAAGGCGGCACAAATGCTTTAGCGATGTGCGGTTGTAGTGAAATCATTTCGGAAATCCATGAACAATTGGGTTTCGCGCCGAATGTGTATGCAGTAGCGGTGGGAACGGGCGGTACATTTGCAGGCATGTTGTCGGGATTGACCGATGCAGATGCAGTAAGTAAAGCGATTGGCTACGCCGTTTTGAAAGGCGATTTTTTACAACAAACCGTTCAAAACCAATTAGATGACCTACGAATTCGACCTAAAAGCGATTGGCAGATTGAAAATGCTTATCATTTTGGCGGTTATGCGAAAATAAAACCCGAATTGTTGCAATTCAAACACGATTTTGAACAAAAACATCAATTTGAATTGGATTATGTTTATACGAGCAAATTGTTTTATGGGTTGTTTCAAGATTTGAAAAAAGGGAAATTCGCGCGGAATAGCCACATCGTCGCGATACACACAGGTGGGCTGCAAGGAAATGCAGGTTTTGAAAAATAATGTAAAAAAGTAAATTGTGACATGTCACAAATGCAATAATTTGGCTTTTATCTGCGTTATGACATTGATAATCAATAATTTTCGTAATTTACTTAAAACAAACTTTTTGAATGAGCTCAATGAGACAACTCACCATTTTGTTCATCAGCACTTTGTTGATGACTTCGTGCGCACAATCCGTTCGGCAAGTCGGCACCATTAATATGATGTCCACTCGAAACGTAGATGCCAATTTAAAGTACAGACCCCTCAGTTCGTACATCGGCGGTAGCAACACCGAATTGAAAAAATCACGCGCTAAAACGATGGAAGATGCCATTACTCAAACCGTTAAACGCGTTCCAGGCGGCGAATTTTTAATGAATATCAAAGTATATATGATTAAAAATCAATACTTTGCAGTAGAAGGCGACGTTTGGGGTTCGGCAGAAGCACCTATTTCGTATCGAGGTTTTAAAGTAGGCGATAGAATCGCTTGGAAAAAAAGCGATAAGATTTTGAATGGCACGATTCAAGCATTGAAAGATGATAAAACTTGTTATATCAAACAAGATGCAGAAATCGAAAAAAGCAAAGAAAAAGGGAAGGATAAGGTAAAAGTCGAAGAAAAAACCATAGAATTGGCTTATGAAATCCTTGTGAGAGCGAATTAATCCATTGAATCAGGGCGGAAAAGCAGGCATTAAGGACGCAAGTGTGCTTAATGCCTGCTTTCCCTTTGCTCGGAACGTACCCATTCCTGTCGCATCAATCGTTTAGAAAATATAGTTAATCTTCAAAAATATCTTCCAAACGAATCTCTAAGCCAGGTAAAATAGTTGTAGTAAGCACATCTTCATCCGTTAAAGGGGCTAATCCAATATATTTGCCTTGTTCATTCAATACAAAACGTTGAACCGTTTTATCTGTAGGGTAAACGACCCAATATTCTTGAACGCCCGCCTCTTCATAGATGTTATACTTATTTTTCATTTCTTTTTTAGTATTTCCTGGGGATAATGTTTCAATAATTAAATTAGGCGCACCAATACACCCTGCATCATCTAATTTGGCAGCGTCACAAACCAAACAAACATCGGGTTGTACGACCGTCGTAATTTCTTGATTGCTGTTTTTATCCTGAATCGTCAATCGCACGTCAAAAGGCGCGATGAATACGTGACAAGGTTTTTTCCATAAAAAATGTCGAATCGTTGCATATAAATTCCCTGTCACCATTTGATGTCGTCGGGACGGTGCAGCCATGCGATAAATCTTTCCTTTCAACAATTCAACAGAATCATCAAACTGCCAAGTCAGATAGTCTGCATAAGTATAAGTTTTAGTAAAATCTAATTGTTGAAGTGAAGTAATCATCTTTTCATTGTTTTTAGTTACTGACATTACGCAGTCTCAAAATTAGGAAAAACGATATTATTTTTTAAGAAACGTTCTTTGAGGTTTTGAATTTCTACCCAAGCGTGTTTCAGAGCCTGGACCATAATATTCCTTTTCAAAGTATA
>JBDKKX010000145.1:0-10616 GCA_039795795.1 Bacteroidota bacterium
TAAACGCCATCGCACCGCCTACTAAAACAGAATTTTTTACAAAATCACGTCTTTCCATCTTGTTAAGTAATGTTGAATGATAAATGATAAATGTTGAATGATAAATGTTGAATGATAAATGATGGATTCATCATTCATCATTTATCATTCATCATTTCAATAACCGAATTTTTATATTTTTGAAAGAGACATTATTGCCATGGTCTTGCAACAAAATGTGTCCTTTGTCTGCTGCGCCAAAATCTTTATACTTTTCGTACTTGCTGCGCGCCACCAACGCATTATAAATATTGCTTTTGCGTTCATACTCGACAACTTTGAAACCATTCAGCCAATGTTGAACGATATTATTGGGATAAACCACGACGCGTCCATAATTCCATTCGCCCATTTTCTTCTGAAACCTTTTTTCTTGTTTGTAAGACGGAATCAAATCATAAAGACTGCCCAAAGTCCGATTACCCACTACACCCATTTTCGCATCAGGATGTTTTTCATCGTCCAAAACTTGGAATTCCAAACCAATCCCCGATTTGCCACCCGAATCAAAGGCTTCATTCACAAAATATTTCACACCCGAATTCGCCCCTTCCGTCAATTTGAAGTCAAAAGCCAATTCAAAAGCACCATATTCTTCCGTCGTCACGATGTCATTCCCCGTTTCCGAACCATCGGAAGGGCTAATTTGAATATTGCCATCCACCACTGCCCACCGTTTTTCAGGCATTTGCGTCCCATGAACCGCCCGCCAACCCGTAAAATCTTTCCCATTAAAAAGCAATTGCCAACCTTGAGCTTTTTCCTGTTCGGAAAGGTTGTTTTGCAATAAATTGATAACAGGACAATTATCCGTCGGACTCGCTTTGAGGTTTTCCGTTTGAATCCGAATATTTTTCCAACGAATTTTCATCCCTTCCTTCATTTGTCCGTAAATGGCGTGTACTTGCAAAGCAATAAACCCTTTTGCCGTCATATCATCCATCAAATGTGCAGTTGGAACGCCATTTATCCAAGTTCGCATGGTATTTCCAATCGCTTCGATGCGATATTTATTCCAATCGCCCATTTTGAACGATTTTTTGCCTTCGGGATTGAAATTAGGAATATACAACCAATCCCGTCGCCCTTCGTCGTAAATGCCGCCCGACCAAGCCCGTTCTGTGGGGTCAACCTCCATTTGATAACCATGAACGCGCCCATTTTGATAATCGGCTTTGGACAAACTGCGGAATTGAATGCCCGAATTCATGGCATTTTCCACTTTCAATTCGACTTCAAAGATAAAATCGCCATAATCGGCATTGGTGCAGAGAAATGAATTCGTCGTATTTGCGACGGTTGTGCCGACGATTTCGCCATTTTCGACGGTGTATTTGGCTTTGCCATTTTTTTGATTCCAACCATTCAAGGTTTTGCCGTCGAATAAATTAACCCATTTTTCTTGTCCGTAAACAGCAAGGGTCAACGTAAGCGCAAAAAGGGTTAGTAAGTTTTTTTTCATTGCTATTATTTCGTTTTTCTGAATACAAAATGTAAATTGTGTGGTACGCGCTGGAATTGGGATTCAATGGGATTTTTTTAGGATTAAATGGGATTGATTTTTAAGATTTTTAGGATTTGCAGTTTTATCGGATAAATCCTAAAAATCTTAAAAATCAATCCCATTTAATCCTAAAAAAATCCCATTTAATCCCAATTCCAGCGTACCACACAACTTCAATTCGTTATCAAAATTAGTAATCTGGTAATTTATAACCATTATGATAAGTCGGCACCATTAATTTATTCGCCGCTTTTGAAGTAAATTGGTTTTTCGCCGCATCCCAATACACCCGTTCGCCCGTTCGATAAGCAATATTCCCCATTTGAGCAACCAAAGCAACATTCCGCCCAATATCAATTGAAGCATTCAATTTTTCAGGCGTTTTATCTTGAAGACAGGTTAAAAAATTCTTCGCATGAATATCCAATCCGATACCGACATTTTGTTGTAACGGCACTGCTTCCATCTTCTTTTTTTCGGGAATCACTTCCCAACCTGCGCGGTTCAAAACCAACGTTCCATTATCGCCCACGAAAGCAATTCCATGCGTTCTGCCATAAAAACCATTGCTAAGACCAATCGTGTGTTCCCATTGCATCGTGAAATCGCCAAAATCATACAACGTATGCAACGTATCCGGAGTCACCATCGCATCCGTTGGAAAAGCCATTTTGCCCCCGAGTGCCATCACCGATTTCGGCACAGGTGCTTTCATACCATATAATATATAGTCAATCAAATGCACGCCCCAATCGGTCATCAAGCCGCCCGCGTATTCCCAAAACCAACGAAATGTAAAATGAAAACGGTTCGCATTAAAAGCGCGCATCGGTGCAGGTCCCAACCAAAGATTATAATCCACTCCTTTCGGCACCGCCGAATCAGGCACAATCGGCACTGCCCCTTTCCAATCAATATACGACCAAGTTTTGGTATTGCGAATCCGCCCCAATTTGCCCGAATGCACAAACTGAATCGCATCCACAAAATGCGGTTGACTGCGTTGCCATTGCCCCACTTGGACGATGCGATTATGTTTTTTAACCGCATTTGCCATGATATTAATTTCTTTGATGGAATTGCCAATGGGTTTTTCGACGTAAGCATCTTTGCCTGCTTCCAGTGCGTGCACCAATTGTAAGCAATGCCAATGGTCTGGTGTGCCAATAATCACGACATCTAATTCCTTGTCTTCCAACATTTTACGATAATCTCGATAAAAAACAGGTTTCTTAAAACCGTTTTTTACCAACTCATCAGCGCGTTTGTTATATACATTTTCGTCCACATCAGCGATAGCAGTACATTCAAATTCACTATTTTTTAAAAATGCTTTCAGATTGGAATAGCCTTGTCCATTGATGCCAATGACCCCGACTTGAATTTTGTCATTCGGTGAAATCCGCCGCCGCATTGCCGCAATCGCTTCCATCGGCATCCCCGCGCCCAACGCAATAATCGAAGCACTTTTTACAAAATTTCGACGATTGAATATCATTTTTCAAGCTTTTATTATTGTTAAAAAAAGAGACAATATGATAGTGCAAAGAAAGCAATTCTTTTTTTAACTTTTGCATAAAATTTTATGCAAAAGTTAAAAAAAAGAACCTTGTTTTTTGTAAAAGCAAAAAATCTCTAATTTGTAACCCCGACTTGTTTGATAAAAATCTCATTCAACGAAGGCAATATTTCACGGAACGCGGTGATATACACCCCATTTTGCATTAAGTATTGTAATAAAATGTTAGAATCTTTATCAGACGGCAATTGAACGGTTAAAGTATCCACCGTTCGGTTGGCGACTTGCGCTCGGGCATCTAAATCCGTCGGCAAAATGCCTTCATAACGAATTTCAAATAAATTTTCTTTAAAATTATTTTTAATCTCTTTTACACTGCCTTCCAATACGTTCCGTCCTTGATTGATAAGGATGATGCGGTCACAAATCTCTTCCACTTGTTCCATCCGATGCGTCGAAAAAATAATACTTGTACCGTTATGGTGGAGGGCATCAATTTCATTTTTCAATAATTCTGCATTAATCGGGTCGAGTCCAGAAAAAGGTTCGTCCAAAATCAACAATTGCGGGCGATGAATCACCGTTGCCACAAATTGTATTTTTTGCTGCATGCCTTTGGACAATTCTTCCACTTTTTTGTTCCACCAGCTCGAAATATCTAATTTTTCAAGCCAACGTTTTAATTCAGCAGTGGCATCTGCACGTTTCATGCCTTTGAGTTGCGCGAGATAGAGGAGATGGTCGCCAACTTTCATTTTTTTGTATAAACCGCGTTCTTCGGGCATATAACCGATGCGAGTGGGATGCGATTCGTTTAAAAGTACGCCATCGAAATAAATTTTACCCGAATCAGGACGTGTAATGGTTGTTATCATCCGAATCAAGGAGCTTTTCCCCGCCCCATTCGGTCCCAACATCCCGAAAATACAACCTTCAGGCATAGAAAATCGGATATTATCCACCGCGACATATTTATCGTACGTTTTTACGACATCTTCAATTTGTAATATATTTTTGGACATCTTGTTCTTTTTTGAACAAAAATAGGCTTTTGAAGGGTTAAAAACAAAGATTTACGCTAAAATGACTTTAAAATTCGACAAAGTGGCTCACCGCTAACCAATTTTAAAAACCAAAAGCCATTCAAAGAAATACCTTTTTACCTTAAAAAAGGTATTATTTTTGCAATAAAATACGAAAATAATTAATTTTTAGTGAAACAAACTAACTTTGTAATACGTATTCGATTGATAATACCATGATTAGGGTAGCCTATTTACAATTTTTATAACTTACGATTTGTTTTTAAACCAATCCTTACCTCATGGTTCATGCCGAACGAAGTCTTTTACTTTTCAAAAAAACGTGTGGATATGACGACAAAAAAACTATGTTTAGCCGTTTTAGCGGGTAGCGCATTAGGGATTCCGACTGAATTGCGTGCTTATGAAACCCTTAAGTTCATTTCTGGCGATATTCGCGCTGCTCAAATCTTAGCTGCCAAAGAAGGAAAGTTAGTTTTTGTGGATTTTCGGGCGAATTGGTGCGCTCCCTGCAAGATTATGGAGGAATATACCTTCACACATCCGTCGGTGGAAACTGCCATACACTCGAATTATGTCCCTGTACAGGTGGATATTGACGAAATTGATGGTTTTGAGTTGAAACAAAAATTTAATGTGAAAGTGTTGCCGACGATGTTAATTTTCAATTCACAAGGGAAATTAATTGGCAAATATGAGGAATCGATGCCTGCTTCGCGGTTAATTGATGTACTGGAAACGCATAATTCGGTGGGCAATAAGTTGAAAACGGAGGTTGCTGCGGATGAATTTTCGCCCGCGCCGCCCAAACCGAAGCAGAAGCCTGTTCCCGAACATGTTGCAAAAGCACCTGCGGAAAAAACGGTGACTCGCACGACTGAAATGGAGGCGGGTGGCGAAGAAGGCACGCCGACCAAACCCGAAAAAGCACCTGCTGCGGGGCTTGGCGGTCAGAATATGGTGATGCCTGCGAGTGGTTTCACGATTCAAACGGGTGTATATGCTCAATTGAGTTTTGTAAAAAAAGAGGTGGAACGCATCAAAGGGCGTTTGGGAGACCAACAACGTATATTTGTTTATGGTAATAAATTACCCGATGGCAATCAAGTATTTAAAGTGCTTGTGGGCGCGTTTAACAACAAAGCGGAAGCTCAATGTTATTTGCGGGTGACGAGTGCCAAAGGGATTCCGGGCTTGGTAAAAAGTTTTCCAGAATTGAGACAGCAATAATGATGAATGATGAATGATGAATGATGAATGATGAATGATAAATTTTAGGTAAAATTCATCATTTATCATTTATCATTCATCATTCATCATTCATCATTCTAAAAACACGGATTCGTTGCCACTTTGCCGCCGCCATCTACGGGCATTCCTCCAATGGCATGTTTGCGCATCGCCGCAGGTCGGATTTCGACACGCCGATTTTTAGCCTTCCCTTGAGGCGAATCATTTGCCGCAATCGGTTTGCTATCCCCAAAACCAACCGCTATCAGTCGCTCACAAGCAATCCCCCGTTTGGCTAACGCCCGAACAACCGCTAAGGCTCGTTTTTCGGTTCGAGCTTGTTGTTCCTCAGGCGTGCGGTCTTGGTCCAGATGCCCTTCTATGCGCAACAAACTGATATAAGTTTTAAAATTCATGTATAATGCAACGGAATCCAATATTTTATTGGTTTCCGCGTCATCTGAAAGGGTATCATCTGCCTCAAACCGAAACGCACCCGGTAAGACCAAACGACCATTTTCTACAATAAAATTCGGTGCTTGTGCTGAGAGCGATTGCGCAAAAACACAGCAAATAAGCGTAAAACAAAAGAGGAGTTTATTCATTGTTACAAGGAATTTAGCTGTTTTAAAAAAAAAAAATTAAAAGACTTTTTGCAAAAACGATTTGTCTGCCATTTTGTTTTTGAATTTTTAAGTTAAATGATAAAATGAATATTCGATAAATTGTTTATTGGACTGAAATGGCTGTGAATTATAGAAACGTTGCCCGTTTGTAGAAAATATTTTTGTGTACTTTTGCAACTTTCGCAGTTCAAAATTACATAACTCATTGAGAATGAATTCTTTTTTTACAAGAACCTTGCTGGATTGGCATGAAGCGCATCCGCGTTCGATGCCTTGGAGTGGCGAGAAAAATCCATATCGGATCTGGTTATCGGAGATTATTTTGCAACAAACGCGGGTGGAACAAGGTTTGCCATACTATCAGAAATTTATTGAAACGTATCCGACGGTTTCAGCCCTTGCCGCCGCCCCTGAAGATTCGGTGATGCGCTTATGGCAAGGCTTGGGTTATTACAGTCGAGCGCGCAATTTGCACGAAGCGGCAAAACACGTTTCCGAAAATCTAAAAGGTTGTTTTCCAAAGGATTATGATGAATTATTGAAATTAAAAGGCGTTGGCACTTACACGGCGGCGGCGATTGCTTCGTTTGCATTTGACTTGCCGCATGCCGTTTTGGACGGCAACGTGTATCGCGTACTGAGCCGATTTTTTGGCATCGAAACGCCTATTGACGACCCACTTGCCAAAAATATTTTTACAAAATTAGCCCATGAATTGTTGGATAAAAATCAGCCCGCCCGATATAATCAAGCGATTATGAATTTTGGCGCAATGCAATGTGTTCCACAATCGCCAAATTGTTCCAACTGTCCGATGCGTGAAAACTGTCAAGCATTTGCCACCAACCGCGTTCAAATCTTGCCCATCAAGTCCAAAAAAATAGATAAAACTTTTCGGTTTTTCAACTATTTGTATATAAAAGAAGGCAACGAAGTTTGGTTACACAAGCGCGTTGAAAAAGATATTTGGCAAAATTTATATGAATTTCCGATGATAGAAAGTAACAAATTGTTAGAAGATGAATTTGAATTAATTGAACATATCCAATCCGATGAACGCGAGATCTTTGATGAAAAAACTCATATAAACATAAAAATTGTGCAAAAATCGCCCGTTTTTAAACAAATATTAACGCATCGTAAAGTGATTGCGGTATTTTGGGTAGTAAATATATGTACGAAAAAAATGTCAAAAAAAACAAATTTTTTTAAAACAGGTACAGAAAATTTGATTACCTTTGCATTACCGAAAGTGATTTCGGACTATTTAAACAATGGACAATTAAGCATTTTGTGAGTCCCGTGAGCGCATTAGGTAAACAAATTATTTTAAATTTAAAACCGTGATGTATGGTTAATAAAGTCACCTTAATTGGGAATTTGGGCAGAGACCCAGAAATCAGTCGCTTGGAAAGTGGCTCTATCGTTGGCAGGTTTTCGGTTGCGACCACTGAATCTTATAAAGATAAAGACGGCAATTGGCAAAATACGACCGAATGGCATGATGTAATCGTGTGGAATGAAAAGGCGGAACATGCTGAAAAATATTTTAAAAAAGGTTCGACGGTCTATGTGGAAGGCAAGTTGACGCATCGAAAATATACAGATAAGTCGAATGTGGAACGCTATGTTACAGAAATTCTGGCTTTAACTTGTCGTTCGCTGCGCGAACCGGGACAAGGCAGTGGTTATGGTAAATCAAGTCTTCCAACGGAAGAGCCTGCTCATTTGCCCGCACAAGTGCGCCATGAAACGCCGCCGCCAACGATGCACGTTGTAACGGACGCGCCCGTTAAAAATATGGAATTGCCAACGGCTGCACCTGTTCATCTTTCGAGCAATGGAAATGGTCGAGCTGCAACGGCGGTGCAACCCGAGCCAGAACCTGCGACGGCTGGAGGAGATAATCTACCATTTTAGGAATCCATTGATAATCAATAACTTGCAGCAAGTTAAAAACTTGCTGCAAGTTAAAAACTTGCTGCAAGTTAAAAACTTGCTGCAAGTTAAAAACTTGCTGCAAGTTAAAAACTTGCTGCAAGTTGCGGTCTCAAATTTCATCTGCCAAAAGAGCAATCTTTGCAGCATGAAAAGTGTCTCCTTTTGTCAAAATTTCGCGTGCATATAAGTGCAAACCTTCTGTTATATTATTAGAAACTAATATTTTTTTAATTCTATTATCGTTTTCTTTGGTTTCCAATATTTCATTGCGAGTGGGCAGTTGAATCAAACTGCCTAACTGTGCTAAGTTATTGCCTGTCAATACGTTACTTGCTCGCAGCGATGCGGGCAACGCATCGTAACCGATTGGAATGGGTTTGTAAGGACGAACAATGGCTTGCACATCGCTTGAACTGCGGGTGTAATAAGCGCGCCCTAACCGACCCATTAAATCAATTTTATGTGGGTCGATGCGTCCATTGACATCTAAAATATCAGGATTAATGTGCATGCGTATAATGCGACATATCACCAAATTACCTGCGGATGGAGTATTGCCTAATTTGATAATTTGTTCGACTTTGCACTCCATTTGAACGGGCGATTCCAACACTCTCGGCGGTTTGACGACTTCCGAAGGGATTGGGGTTAAGCCAGTTTTGGTAAATTCGCTCACGCCGTGTGCGAATTCAATGGCAGATAAAGACGTTTGTTGAACCATGTTATAATTGACAACATTAATAACACATTCACCTAATGTCTTGACATTCAATAAGGTATCTTTGGCAGTGCCGTCTGATTTGATGCCACTGGATGAAAATCCAACCATCGGCGGATTGCCACTAAACGCATTGAAAAAACTAAATGGGGCAACATTCGTTTCGCCTGCGGCATTGATGGTGCTGACAAACGCTATTGGACGGGGCGCAACCGAACCTATCAAATATTGATACATGGTGGTCGGGTCGGTATGAATTGGGTCTATGGAAAGCATGGACAGGTAATATTTATTTTATTATTGTTTGCAAAGGTAACGGAAACAGGTTGGGTTTGCCAAATTTTTTCCAATATTTTAACGATTCATTCAAGCAATTTTTCAGTTCAAAACTGCTGTGGTGGTGAAAAATTCTATTACTTTTGCGCCCATCATGGAAACAATACTGATTTTAGACTTTGGCTCGCAATACACGCAATTGATTGCCCGCCGCATTCGGGAATTGAATGTCTATTCCCAAATCGTCCCGTATAACAAAATACCCGTTTTGGACGATTCCATTAAAGGCATTATTTTGTCGGGTAGCCCGTTTTCGGTGCGCGATGCAAATGCTTTACACACGGATTTGTCGCAAATCGTGGGTAAAAAACCGATTTTGGGTATTTGTTACGGCGCACAGTACGTTGCACAATATTATGGGGGCGTTGTGGAGCAATCCGATAAACGCGAATATGGAAAAGCCAAAATTGCAAATCTCTTCCGTCGAGACCCCTTGTTTAAAGGGATTAAAAAAGGTTCGCAAGTTTGGATGTCACATGCCGATTCTGTCAAAACGTTGCCGAATGGTTTTGAATTATTGGCAGATACGGATAGCATTCCTGTCGCCGCTTACAAAAAAAAGGCACAGCGCGGTGAAACACCTTTATATTGTCTGCAATTCCATCCCGAAGTCACGCATAGTTTGGATGGCGCGACGATTTTGGGTAATTTTGTCTTGAATATCGCAGGTTGCAAAGGCTCGTGGACTCCAACTGCGTTTGCAGAACAATCCATTGACGCTTTGCGCAAGCAGATTGGTAGTGAAAATGTCTTGTTAGGACTTTCGGGCGGTGTGGATTCGAGTGTTGCGGCGTTGTTGCTGCATCGGGCGGTTGGGAAACAATTGCATTGCGTGTTCATTGATAACGGTTTATTGCGCAAAGATGAATTTGAAGAAGTCTTGACTTCTTATAAAGGATTGGGTTTAAACGTAATCGGTATTAATGCAAAAAATAATTTCTATGAAGCATTAAGCGGCGTTACAGACCCAGAAAAAAAACGAAAAGCGATTGGTCGCGTTTTCATAGAAGTTTTCGAGGCAGAAGCGAAAAAATTGGAAGGCATTCAATGGTTGGGACAAGGGACGATTTATCCCGATGTGATTGAATCGATTTCGGTACATGGACCGTCGGTCACGATTAAATCCCACCATAATGTAGGCGGTTTGCCCGAAAAATTAAACCTTAAAATCATTGAACCTTTGCGGATGCTGTTCAAAGACGAGGTGCGCAGGGTGGGCAAAGCGTTGGCATTGCCTGAAAATATTTTATATCGACATCCATTTCCAGGTCCGGGTTTGGGCATTCGCATTTTGGGCGATATTACGCCTGAAAAAGTAGTGATTTTGCAAAATGCAGATGCGATTTTCATCTCCAAATTGAAATCACACGGACTTTATGACCAAGTTTGGCAGGCAGGAACGATGCTTTTGCCTGTACAATCAGTGGGTGTGATGGGCGACGAACGCACTTATGAACGCACGATTGCATTGCGCGCCGTCACGAGTACGGATGGCATGACGGCAGATTGGAGTCGTTTGCCTTATGATTTTTTAGCAGAAGTTTCGACCGATATTATCAATCAAGTGCGCGGCGTGAATCGAGTCGTATATGATATTAGCACGAAACCGCCCGCAACAATTGAGTGGGAATAAGGCGTATTTGAAAAGTTAAGAGCGAAT
>JBDKKX010000146.1:0-10582 GCA_039795795.1 Bacteroidota bacterium
AATTCAAAAAAAATCCGTGTAAATCCGTCCAATCCGCGTCCTCCGCGTTCCAATTGTATCACAACCCGATACTATTTTGTGATTTTTTATTTTGAGACAGCCACTTCAAACAAAATCCTAATCGTCATCGCCCCATTCGTCGCTCACAAAGCCATTTCGACCTTTACCTAAGCCTTGTTTTTGCGCTTCCGCCAATTTAGCCAATTGTTCGGGAGTCAAAATCGCTTTTAATTGAGCATTTCTTTCCGCCGCCAACTTCTCCAATTGTGCTTTTTTTTGTTCTGGGGTCAATCTTGCATCTGCTTTTGTTGCTTTGGCACCTGCGCGAAACGATTGAATCGCAGCAGCAACGCGACTTTCTTGGGCTGGGGTAAGGTTCAAATAGGCTCGCATTCTATCCAATTTTTCACCACGCGCCTCTTTGCGCTCTACTTTTTGTTCGTTTCTGCCTTCTTTGCGTTCGCCATGTTCTTCTTTGCGTTCGCCACGTTCTTCTTTGCGTTCGCCACGTTCTTCTTTGCGTTCGCCGCGTTCTTCTTTGCGTTCGCCACGTTCTTCTTTGCGTTCGCCGCGTTCTTCTTTGCGTTCGCCGCGTTCTTCTTTGCGTTCGCTGCGTTCTGCTTTGCGTTCGCCGCGTTTATTTTTATCCTTGTCTTTGCGGTTGTGATTGCCCCAATTTCTATCTTCTTTGCGTTCGCCTCCTTTATTGGCATCATGGTCTCCTTTATGTTTTTCCCCTTTTTCTTTTTGGTTGTTGGGTTGAGACGGCGGAGCTGGCGGCGTAGGAACGGGCGCAGGCAAAACCACAGGGGTAGAATTCGGTGCTGTAGGCGTTTGAGCAATTGCCTGATACATCAAACTTAAGAACGCGCTCGCGCCTAAAATGAATTTTTTCATCTCGAATGTTTGTAATAATTTTTTAAAAATAATTGAAAATCAATGCTTTTCGCATTGCACTTAATTAAGACGAAGATTAAACGATAAGTTTTAAAGACGATTAGAGGTTTAAGTTTTATTTAACGTTTTAAAAAAAATGTGACGGGGTTTGTAAACTTTTGTTGCAAAGCTCAGTCTAAATACCATAATTTTGTTAAAAAACACATCTACACGCATCCCGAACGCAATATCAGCGTTCTCTATGCAAGGGGAAAATGAATCATTTTACCAGAACTCATTTAATGTAAATCAATATGAAAAAATTATCACTTGTTTTGAGCCTTCTGTTTGTTTTTGGGTTGCCGATATTTGGACAAACAGGCGATTTTGACTTTCCCGCAGCAGAAAGTTATTTAGGCATCTTCGCTAACAGACAATTACGATTAGCGAAAAAATTAAATTTGAATACAGAACAGCGGTTACGCTTAGATGAAATCAACAATTTGTATGTCACGAAAGCGGCTGCATTGAAAACGGATAAGACCCTTGACCGCCCCGACCGCAGGCAACAAAGCAAAATATTGAGAGCCGAAAGAGAAGCTCAATTTGTGAAAATGTTAGACCCAACGCAATTAGCGATTTGGGAACAGTCTAAACAAGCAAGACGCAATTTTCGCAAACGACCGCGATAATTTTTAACAAAATAGGGGGATATTTCATCGGGTGCGAAAGTAGGTTACACTTTTGGATACCTTGTGATACGAATTGATGTACGGATTGAACGGATTTCACCGATTGATACGGATTTTTTATTTTTTTTGCCTAAAACCAAGGAGCGGAATTCAAAAAAATCCGTACCAATCGGTGAAATCCGTTCAATCCGTACATCGATTCGTATCACAAGGTATCCAAAAGTGTACGATTTATTGTAAAAAAAAACCGTGTCAGATGAACACGGTTTTTAAAATAATTCAGCTTTAGTCATTTAATTCAATTAATCACTGTCGGTGCAAAGGAGTCAGGCTTAATTCCACTTCACATCCAGCACAAATCTGCCGACCGCGTTGCGCTTCAATCAATCCTTTGTATTTCTGAAAAACGGATTCCGATTGTTCTTTTCCATTGACCCACAATTGTTTAGCAGTTACTTTAAGCGTCACTTCGCCCGAATGAGGTGGCATTAAACCATCTTGAGCCAAATGGTTTAAAATGGTTTTATCCTCTATCGTCGAACCCGTTGGCATTGCTTCGCCTACTTGTGGCGTTGCAGGCAAATGCGGAATGGAAAGACGACTTTCCGCATGTGCGTCCATATCTGCAATAATTTCATTTGTCAAAGCCTCATATTTATAAAACTCTGATTTTGAAACGATTCCACCATTTACGCGTAATTGCGAAAGGACACCGTCGGACAAAGTTAGTTCAAGCGTTTTGCCATCTTTGCGTCCTGTCAAAACGCGCTCACTTTTAGTGCTGCGGCTTTGCACGAAAATCGGTGTAGAATCTAAAATAGAAACCGTTGAAGTTTGAGTAAATAATGTAAATGGTTGATTTACAATCCCTTCGCGGGCTGTTGCCACCGTTTGGACGGCGGCAACCAACATCGCGGCAACTGTCCACTTAGTAATTTCAATCTGCATATTTTTAAAAAAAATGGAACGAGTAAACATTTTAATTAATAGTTGTTGTTTGTAATCAAATATTTATGTAAAATTGCATTTTTTCAAAAAAAGCCGCCCAACCGAAGTTGGCACGGCTTAACGTATCACAAAAAAATCGTGTAGCCAAATTTAAGGGAATGATGAATGATGAATGATGAATGATAAATAAGTTTTATAACTTATTGGTTATCAAAGGATTCATTCTTCATTCTTCATTCATTCAAGGATGATTCATCATTCATCATTCATCATTCATCATTCATCATTCAATTTTTCAATTCCATGACGATTTTGAATTTGCAATTTTTGCAATCCTTCTCGCCTGAATGCTCTAAATACAACTTTTTGTATTTTTCAAACACAGTTGCAGGTTGTTCCTGCCCATTCAACACAAATTGAGTTTCGGACAAATCTGCCTTGAAAAACTTATCTTTTTCAATCAATTGATCCTTCGCTAAATTTTCCCGCAACACTTTTCCAAAACCGCCTTTCGGAGCTTCCAAACGCTCATCTCCTTCTCGTATATTCCTTTCTTCTGTCGAAATCTTATACACTTTCACCCGTTTTTTACCATCTTTGCTCAAACTATCCATAGAACCCCTAAGATTCGGGTCGTGTTCCACCATCTTTTCCAAATCCATACCATCTTCTTTGTCCTTGATAATCACCATTTTACGCATTTTTTTATCGCCCTGATGATCCGCATCTTTGACAATCGTTTTCACCTCCTCCATATCCATAATCTCCGTCATCAACCCCGAAGGCAAATCATAACTAATTTCTTCACCATCTACCCATTTTTTGCCATTCACCGTCACCTCATTCCCTTTCACCAACATTTCAATTGGCTTTCCATCGCCTTTATCAATCTTAATCACTGTATTTCCTTGCCCATCTTTCGATTTTTGCACCTTCATTTGCCGCGCTTTTTCAATCGCAATCACCTTCCCATTTTTACCCTCCATAACACTCGGCAAATCACCTAATAATTTATCTGTCAACACTTTATGCTTACCAAAATCTTCCTTTAAAATCTCTTTACCACCAATATTCAAACGAACCACTTGTTGATTTTCAACGGTCATTTCCACTGTTTTCCCATTATCCGTCGTTTTAATCTGTTGTCGCACTTTGCCCGAAGGCATGGTATCCGATTGAATTGAAACCATCGGTTTAAAATTGCCATCCGTCGAAGCCGCAATTGCCCGTTTCGCACTGATAGAAAGCAGCGAAACTATCGCTAAAATTAAACCTGTTGCTGTCATTTTCTCCATTATATTCGATTTATTTTGTGACTGATTCAACACGCGTTTCACCCTTTCCAACAACGGATACTTGCGATGCCCCGCGAACGATAAAGCTAAACCCAACATTCCATTGCGCTTTGGCAATTGTTTTTGCAACTCTTGCATTGAAACTAAGGCTTTTACGTATATCATCTTATTGCCACATAATTGAACTGCCAAATCATCACACCGATTTTCCCGTTCCGCCCGAATCACTGCCGAAATCCACCAGATTGCAGGATGATAATAAAATAAAATCTCTGCGATGGTCTGCAAGGTATTGAACAAATAATCTTTTCCCGCGATATGAGCCAATTCATGGGCAATAATCGCTTCCACCTGACTCGCACTCATATTATTAACCGTCCCAATCGGCAATAAAATCAACGGTTTCAACCAACCAATCACCATCGGAACCGTTGCCGCCGCCGATTCTGCCAACCGAACCCCTTGTTTAAAAGGCATTTGTTCCCGAATCATCTCCACAAATTCATGCCATTCCGCTTCCAAAGGGATTTTGGGCGAACGGCGAATCTTCATCACCATCCAAAAACCGCCAATCAAACGCATGGTAAAAAATTCAACCCCTAAAATCCATGCAATTACAATATAAAATAAATGTTCATTTAAAAAATCAGCGATATGGCTGTACATTTGCCTTCCAAACGATTCCTTTTCCGCCAAAAACGTTAAATGAACCAGTGTAAACTGTCTTGTTTCGTTCAAAAAAGGAGTCGTATAGTTATGACTCGCCGTGTAAAGGCTGAAAAACGTAACGACCGCCCCTAAAATCGAGGCAAATAAAGCCCCTCCTGCCACTCGGTAACGCGTTTCGGCAGATTTATTTTGCAACCCAGTTAAAATTAACGCCATCAAGCAAGCGACAAAAGTGCCTTGCCAAAGCGAATGAATCACCGTCCAGCCCAAAGCATAGATGAACGGGTCTGGAAAAATTTGTTGCACGTCGGTTAAAAAGCTCATTGTTAGTAGGGTTTTTTCAACGACTTATGAAACGTTTATACTTTAAAACGATGGATTATATTTATCAACGTTCCAAAAAATCGCATGTGCTTGTTCTCGCTGTTGGAGAAAGTGACTCACCCTTCGCCGTTTTCCAACAGTTTGATTAAGGCTTTTATTTGTTCCAATTCCTTATCTGTTGCTTCGTGATTGCCGAGTGCCTGCATCACCAAACGCATCGCATCGCCTCGAAATGTCGCGTTCACGAATTGACGCAACATTTGCTTTTGAGTATCTTCCTCGCGGATTGCCGCCGCGTAAATATGACTTCTTGTTTCGGTATCGCGTATGAGCAAGTTTTTTTCGTGCATCACTTGCATCATTTTCAAAGTAGTGGTATAACCCACTTCCCGTTTTTCATTCAGTTTTTCGTTCACAAGCCGAACAGAACTCGCGCCGTATTGCCACAAGACTTGCAAAATTTCTAATTCTGCATCTGTCGGTTTAGAAAAAGGTTGCAGGTTCATTTTATTTTAATGCTAAATAACCAATATTTTAAAAATTTAAAAATTGATTGTATCCTTACATTTTGTTATCGTTTTATGTACGATAACTTTCGTAGTGCAAAGATAGTACGATAATTATCGTACTTCCAAATTTTTTTACATTTTTTTTAAAATTATTTTAAAATTTAACATTTATGCAGGTATTTTTTTTGTTAGAAAAATTTTTCGATATTTTATTTGGCAAAAGGTACTTTTTACGAACAGAAGACATTGAGCTTTTGCGGAAAATTAATCCAGATGCCGATGAAAAAACGGATGGTTTTTTCAAAGCCGTTTCAAATATGACGGCTTTGGGCGCGATTGCGACGGGGATTCCAGCAATTTTGTATCTTTGGGGCTTGTTCAGAGGCGATGCGCATTGGCAACATGTAGGGTTGCGAATGGGTTTTGCCTTTGCGGTGAATTTGGGGATTACTTATTGGGTGAAAATTTTGACGCATCGAGTGCGTCCGTACATCAAATATCCAGATTTGAATGAAAAAGCGTTGGAAAATACGCCTTCGTTTCCGTCTGGACATAGTTCGGTGGCGTTTCAAACGGCGACTTCGTTGGCAATTGCGTTTCCGTGTTGGCAAGTGGCGGTGCCTGCGTACTTGTGGGCGAGTACGATTGTGTATTCGCGGTTGTATTTGGGGGTGCATTATCCGTCGGATGTTTTGGGCGGGATTTTATTGGGCGTTAGTACCGCTTGGCTTTTTTCGTAAACACACACCTAACAGGTTTAAAAACCTGTTAGGTGTGATTTCATAAAATACACCTAACAGGTTTTTAAAACCTGTTAGGTGTGATTCTATTTATTTAAAACAAAACCGTTATGCAAAGATTTTTTTTAAATTTCGTTTTTATCAGTTTTTTATTTTGCCAAAATGCGTTTTCGCAAAATGTCGATATTAATTTATTGCGTTCCATCAATCCCGATGGCGATTTGGCAACTGACGGCTTTTTCAAAGCGGTTTCTTATGAACCTGCGGTCGGCGCGATTGCGGCAGGGATTCCCGCAGGTTTATGCCTTTGGGGTTTGTACAAAGAGGATAAAAGTTTGCAAAACAAAGGATTACAAATAGGAACTGCTTTTGCTTTGAATCTCGGCACGACCTATCTTTTGAAAATTGCGACCCATCGGACTCGTCCTTATATTACGTATCCCGATTTGAATGAAAAAGGATTAGAATCGACGGCTTCTTTTCCATCTGGACACAGTTCTGTCGCGTTTCAAACGGCAACTTCTTTGACTTTAAATTTTCCGCGCTGGGAAGTGGCGGTGCCTGCGTACTTATGGGCGAGTACGGTGGCGTATTCGCGCATGTATATGGGCGTGCATTATCCGAGTGATGTGCTTTGTGGGGCGTTGTTGGGCGCGGGTTCTGCTTGGGTTTGTTGGAAAGTCAATCAGAAATTGCGTTTGAGGTAAAATCACTGGAATTGGGATTAAATAGGATTTTTTTGGGATTAAATAGGATTGATTTTTTGGATTTTTTGGATTTTAATTCCGAAAAATCCTCACCTCAGTACGTGACAAAAATAATTTTTGGCACAGATTGAACAGATTCCACGAGATTTTAACAGATTTTTTTTGATTTTCAATGCTTAAAATCAAAAAAAATCTGTGAAAATCTCGTGGAATCTGTTCAATCTGTGATGAAAAGTATTTTTTGTCACGTACTAAGCGAAAAATCCAAAAAATCCTATTTAATCCTAATTCCAGCGTATCTCAATTTCAACGCTTCTTTTGCGATACCATTTTCAGAAAGCTGATAATGTTTAAATATTTCAATTTGCGAACCCGTCACCGTATATTCATCTGGAATACCCATGATTTTCAATGAATTATGAAAATGATTTTGCATCAAAAACGACGCACAAGCCTCTCCCAGCCCACCATATATACTATGTTCCTCTATCGTAATAATCGGTTTTCCTTCCGAACCCAACTGTTTCAATAATTCATAATCCAACGGTTTAATTGTGTGCATGCTGACCACTTTGGCTTGAATCCCCTGTTCTTTTGCCAATTTTTCAGCCGCTTGATACGCAGGGTAAACGGTTTCACCTGTGCCAATCAACGTCAAATCATTGCCTTCCCGAATCACCCGACTTTTGCCAAATTCAAAAGTATTGGAAAGATTTTGACTCAAAATCGGCATATTTTTCTTCCCAAAACGCAAATAAATCGGTCGATTCAACGCTGTAGCTTGTCGAATCGCTTGTTCCGTTTCAAAAGCATCTGCTGGCGCGACGATAATAAGGTTGTGAATCGCCCGCAAAACGGCAAAATCATGCAAACTATGATGCGTCGAACCCAGCGCGCCATAACTCACGCCCGCACTAATGCCAATCAGTTTGACAGGATTATCGGAATAAGCCACATCATTTTTGATTTGCTCCAACGCCCGCGCCGTCAAAAAGCAAGCTGGCGAAACAGCAAATACTTTTTTGCCCGTCGAAGCCAAACCCGCCGCTACCCCAACTAAATTTTGTTCTGCAATGCCCACTTCAATAATTTGTTTGGGAAATTGCTGTCCAAACAGCGTTAATTTGCCCGAACCGCGTGAATCGCTGGTGACGGCAATTATATTTTTATCAAATTTGGCGATGGATTCCAGCGTTTCGGCGAAAACGTCAATATTCGCTTTGCCGATTGAATTATCAATAATTGCCATTTGTATTGTGTTTAACTTTTGTTTTGGAAAATTTCGATACGAATGGATGTACAGATGGAACGGATTTTTCTTGTCATTCCGCAGGAATCTGAGTTTCCTACGGAATGACAAGAAAAATCCGTACGAATCTGTGAAATCCGTACCATCCGTACATCCATTCGTATCGAAATTTTCCAAAACAAAAATTACTGGTTTAACATCCTAAACGTTATAATAAATTAAAAATCAATTACTTAGCTCCGCCATCGCTATTTGAAATTGGCTTTCAGAAGGTACGCCATGATGCCATTTAACTTGATTTTCCATGAAACGAACGCCTTTGCCTTTGACGGTATGCGCAATAATAAAATTGGGTTTACCCTTTTCAAATGGCAATGAATTTAATAAATTTTTCAATTGTTCCACATCATTGCCATCTACTTCGCGCACCGCCCAACCAAAACTTTTTAATTTATCCGCAATCGGCTCCGTATTACAAACTTCTGCCGTCGTACCCGTGATTTGCAGTTTATTATAATCCAAAATCGCACATAAATTATCCAATTTATAATGCGAAGCAGTCAAAAATGCTTCCCAATTAGAACCTTCGGGCAATTCACCATCGCCCAAAACCGTAAAAACACGAAATGTTTTATCATCCAACTTCGCCGAAATCGCCGTCCCGACGCTTAACGGCAAACCATGACCTAAAGCACCTGTATTTTGCTCCACACCATGCACTTTTCGGGTCGGATGCCCAATATAATGCGATTGATATTGACACAAAGTGTTTAAATCACTTTCTGGAAAAAAACCTTTATCCGCCAAAACCACATATAATGCCTCCACAGAATGCCCTTTACTCTGAATATAACGGTCTCGGTCAGGCGATTTAAAATGGTTTGGATCTACATTCATCGTGTCATTATATAAGACATTTAAAATATCTATGCACGATAAACTGCCGCCTGTATGCCCTGCTTTGGCTTGATAGATGTATTGAAGTATCTTTTTTCGATACAATTTGGATTTATCTTTCAATTCAGAAGTCAACATAGTCCCTTTTATTGATGGTTTTTTAAATCCTAATTTCGATGTTCATAAACGTCCCAACCCATGTAATTTTCAAACGCTTCTTTCAAAATAGCTGCTGTCCGCGAAGCATTCATCACCACATGGTGTTCAAACCCATGACGACAAACATATTTCATAAGTCGTTGTAAATCAGGGATTTTTGCAACAGCGCGATTCCCAAAAGTATTCAAAGCGTCATCCGTCAAATCGCCTTCTCCAATATATGCTTTGATAATTCCTTTGGAATCGTCCGTGCTCAATCGACCGTAGGTCAATGGCATCGCAGGCGTTCTGCCGTCCAACGCGCCATAAGTATTCTCAACCCCAACCGTCGTCCCCAAAATCGGCGCATTACTGATTTCAATATCAGGCAAAAACGATTTCGCCCAATTCCCACAATGAAAAAGCACACATTTATTATCGTCGTTCGCGTAATTATTGTTCCAATCCACCAACGCACTCGGCGAACCCGACGCTAATTGCATCGCATACATCGTCAAAGTCCCCGTCACATCCACTTCGCAAGCACTCGGCAACATATTTTCACTCATCATGCTCATACTCGTACACACGTTGCAACCATAATTTTGTTGCAAAGAAGTCCAACATTGTATAGCCGTCGCATCCAACGCATTTTCTATCATAAAATCGTTTAAAACCAAATCTAATTTGGCAATTTGAATCAACGCTTCACTCGGCGTACGCCCCGTTTTTGCATAATTCGCAATTTTTTCCAAGCGTTCTTGAACGCTTTTATCCGATTTCGTTAATTTGTTTGCCTTGCCGAGTATCTCCGAAAGGTCGCATGTCACGACAGATATACCATTTCGTTGTAATATTTTCTCGCTGTACCGAACTGTATTAAACGCACTCGGTCTCGCCCCAACCGCCCCAATCCGAACATTCCTCAACCCTTTTACAACCCGACAAACCGCCACAAAATCTTTTAAATCTTGTTGAAAACTAAGGTCGAATGGCGATACCACATGTTTTGTGGTCAAAGAATATTTGATGCCGTATTGATACAAATTATTACAAACCGATATTTTACCGCACCAAGAATCCCGTCTTCTGGCTACGTCGAGTTTATCCAGGTCGTCTGGATAGGCTTGCACCAAAACAGGTACATTTAAATTTGCCAATTTTAAAGTGTCCGCAACGCCTTTTTCATCTCCAAAATTCGGCAAAATTACTAATACACCAATGATTGTATCGGCATTTTTTTTAAAAAGCTGGGCACATTTTTGAGCGTCGTTATAAGTTTCTACGCCGCCCAATTTTGTATCGCTGCTGTCAAGCAAGATAGGATGAATATTCAATTGTTTGAACAATTCGATGATTTCGAGCCGCGCAAATTCGACTAAACTATCGGGGAAGAAATCCCGATTGCCAATGATGACTCCAAGGCTGATGGTTTTATTCATATTTAATATTTTTTTGAATTGTAGGACGTTGGAATTAGGATTAAATGGGATTTTTTTGGGATTAAATGGGATTGATTTTTGGGATTTAATCCGATT
>JBDKKX010000147.1:0-10532 GCA_039795795.1 Bacteroidota bacterium
TTTTGGGCATATACGATAAAACCCGCGTCTCTACGAATCCACAAACCTTATTGGGGATAGTATTAGGATACTTTATTTCAAAACTGTTCTTTATTCGGTTTAATGCACGATTATTATACAACTTTTATGGTACAAATTTAAATTAAATATATACAAATTTAAAAAATGTCAAAAAAATATATTTTTTTTTATTTTTTAAATATGTTTTTTTTGAAATAAAATTTTGCTTTTAAAATAATTTTCAAAATTAAAAAAAAAAGTTTAAAAAAAGAAAATAACTCTTAAACTCCTGTTAACAATTGTTAAACTATTGTTAATGTTAAAAAACAGCGTTTTTGATGCCAAAAAGCATCATTTAACAATAAAAATATACGTTTTGGATACAAAATAGAAAAAATTGGGCAAAAGTAACTTTTTTTTAAGAGTAAATCCAATCCATTCAAAAAAAAATTGTAAAAACCGTCCCCCAAAGGCGGTATTTTTTTTTCAGAAAAAAAAAGTATAAATTTGCACCGCGTTTGTTTTGTAACAAACACCCAAAATTTACAATGCTTATTTTATACTAAAACTTTTATCAATGAAAAATGAGTCATCCAATGTTCGTGAAAGTGAAGGTTTTTTTGCAACCGATTTATTGCTTCAACAATTAGAACAGTATCAAGAACAAGCCGAAGCGTTGCGCAAGCAGCTTAACAATGCTTACACGCACCAAGCGAATTTGACAAAAAATGTAGAGTTTTTACAAACGACCAACGAAAAATTACGTCAGGAATCCAATACTCTCCAACAAAAAGTGAGAGAATTACAGATTTTAATAGCAATGCCGTCTTCTGAAATAGACAGCACTTCCGTCCGAGCAGATATTTTCCATAAAACGTTGACTCCGAAACCGCCTTCGGAACCAAGTTATCGTTGGCTGCTGCTTTTATTACCGATTATTGCGTTGACGGTTATTTTGGGCGTGAAATGGTTGACTCCGCCTGCGGTACAAAAATCGTTTCCAGAAATGGGGAAAACCATTCAAGCAAGGGCTTTGAGCATCACCGACGCGCTCGAAAAACAAGTGGCAGAGATGCCAAAAGTATTTGAAAATCAACCTGTTGTGGAAAAAACGGTTGACCCTTTGGCAAAACCTGTTTCGATTGTGGATACGATGAACGTTCAAAAAACGCATTCGCGCACGATGATTGAACCGGGTTATTTGGTGATTGATATTCCGGGCGATTCTTTGGGCATGACGCGGGTTCGGAACGGTTATCATGGCAAAGCGAAAGAGGTTGCAAAGGTGGAAGCGGGCATGCGTTTCCGCATTCGGACGCAATCGCCGATGCCTGTGCGTCGAAAAGTGCCGATTAATGGGGTTTCGATGGAGTTGGAAGACTATTGTTATAAGATTTCGGATAAAGAACAATGGGTTTTTGGGTATTTTACCAATCGCCGTATGTACGGGAAAACCCAACAATAAGTTTTATTTTGGATGAGAATGAAGGAAAAAGAATCAAGGCTATGCTTTGATTCTTTTTTTTTAATTTACAGTTAAAAACGTATTTTTGCCATATTTTCAAAAAAACAACTTAAGTAGCTGTCTTAAAAGAAAAAATCACAAAAGATTATTAGGTTACGATACAATTGGAACACAGATTTTACAGATTTTACGGATTTGCACAGATTTTTTGTGATTTAGGCTTAAAATCTCAGCATAAATTACAAAAAATCTGTGCAAATCCGTAAAATCCGTGTTCCAATCGTATCACAACCCAAATAATAGTTTGTCTAAAAATATTCTACTGAGTTGTTAAAGTTATAATTTATAAAAGATTGATTTTCAATCCCGTAGGGATGTCCGTTTGGTAACTCCAAACTCGCCCCGCCCCAAAAAAAATCCCGTAGGGATGGTACTTGGTCCGTTTAAAAGGACTATCCCTACGGGATTTTGGGGGTTGAAACCGTGTTTTGGTTACCAAAGAAAAATCCCTACGGGATTAAAAATCAATCTTTTATAGATTCTAACTTTAACAACTCAGTAGAATAAGAATAGTCTGAAAATTAAATTTCACCCTTTTGAGACAGCCACTTCGTTACAAAAATCATTACAATCGAAAAAACGTGGCAAGAAAATCTAAAGACAAAAAAGATAGAATTGTAGAAAAAGTCAAAATTACGGGGATTGCGGATAAAGGCAAATCGGTCGGGCGAGACGCAGAAGGGCAAGTCGTGTTTGTGGAGAACGCGGCACCTGGCGATGTGGTGGATGTGCGCATCTATCGCCAAAAAAATGGGTACTTAGAAGGCATTCCGACCAAATTTCATTCGCTTTCGCCCGATAGAACCGAACCTTTTTGTGAACATTTTGACCTTTGCGGGGGCTGTAAATGGCAACATATTACGTATGAATCTCAATTGTTTCATAAGCAAATTCAAGTCGAAAACGCATTTAAGCACTTGGCGAAAGTGCCTGTGGAAGCGTTTGAACCTATTCTGCCTTGTTTGAACAATATTTATTATCGCAATAAAGTTGAATATACTTTTTCCAACAAGCGTTGGTTGACGGCAGATGAGATTTATAAAGGGGTGAGTAATTATGAAGATGTTTTGGGATTTCATCGACCGGGCGCGTTTGACAAGATTTTGGATGTTAAAAAGTGTTATTTGCAGGAAGATCCCTCGAATTTAATCCGAAATGGAGTCAAAAAATTGGCTTTGGAACAAGGATTATCGTTTTATGACATGAAGGAATTGAAAGGTTTTATGCGTCATATTATGATAAAACTGACGACGAGAGGGGAAATTATGTTGATTATCAGTTTTTTTTACGACGATAAGGAAGCTATTGCAACGCTTTTGCCTAAAATTATGGCGGAATTCCCGCAAATTACGACGTTGATATATTGCATTAATTCTAAATTGAATGATTTTGTGTTGGATTTGCCGATGGTCGTGTATCATGGCAAAGGTTATATTGAGGAAAGTTTAGGAGATGTCCTTTTTAGAATTGGTCCGAAATCGTTTTTCCAAACCAATACCAAACAAGCAGAACGCTTATTCGATACAGTAGTCGATTTTTGTGAATTCGATGGCACTGAAAACGTATATGACCTTTACACAGGTATTGGAAGTATTGCTTTGTACATCGCCAAGAAAGTGAAACACGTCGTTGGGATTGAAGAAGTTGCGCCCGCGATTGAAGATGCCAAAGAAAATGCGGAAAGAAATCAATTACTCAATACAACATTTTATACGGGCGACGTTAAAAATATTTTGACGACGAGTTTTGCTAAAAAACATGGTAAACCCGATGTTTTGATTACGGATCCGCCGCGTGCTGGCATGCATCAAACGGTTGTAAATATGTTGTTACAATTGGAAGCACCGCGTTTGGTGTATGTGAGTTGCAATCCTTCGACGCAGGCGCGGGATATTGCGATGTTGTATGAGAAGTATGATGTCGTGAAAGTGCGCCCTGTGGATATGTTTCCGCACACGCATCATGTTGAAAATGTGGCACTTTTGAAGTTGAGGGGGCGGAATTAGGATTAAATGGGATTTTTTTGGGATTAAATGGGATTGATTTTTTGGGATTTTTAGGATTTGCCCATAAAATTCGAGAAACTTAAAATTCGGGAAACTTTCCCGAACTTGTTACTTTTGTTACTTTGCCCATAAAGTTCGGGAAACTTAAAGTTCGGGAAACTTGGAAAGTTTCCCGAACTTGTTACTTTTGTTGCTTTGCCCATAAAGTTCGGGAAACTTAAAGTTCGGGAAACTTGGAAAGTTTCCCGAACTTGTTACTTAAAAAAAATCCTAAAAATCCCAAAAAAATCAATCCCATTTAATCCCAAAAAAATCCCATTTAATCCTAATTCAAAGGATGGTTTCCAATTTCATCCCCCTCGAACCTTTAATTAAAACACAAGTTGTTGCATCCAAACTCAAATTTTGAAACCAATTTCGAGCCGCGACCGTCGTATCAAAATGCGTCTCAGAGGCAGTATGCACTTTTCCAAATTCCAAACCAACCGTTATAACTTTTTGAAAATCAAAGGATTGTGCCAATTTAAAAATAGCTTCATGTTCCGAAAAACTATCTACGCCCAATTCCCGCATATCGCCCAAAACCGCAATTTTTGTTTTAAAAGGCATTTGCGCCAAATTCTGCAACGCACCGCGCATACTACTCGGATTCGCATTATACGCATCTAACAAGATAGTTGCATCGCCGCGTTTGACGATTTGCGAGCGATTATTCGTCGGAACGTACCCTTCTAAAGCCGCTTTAATCTTCAACGACGGCACTTTGAAATACCTGCCTACGGCAATCGCAGTTTGCACATTATTAAAATTATAAATACCTACTAAATGGGTTTTAACCGTCAATGCGCGATTTTTTTCATTCAAAAAAGCCACCGTCAAAAAAGGATGAACCTCTTTCAACGCTGTTTCAATGTGCGGATTTTTGGCAGAAAGTTTTTCACTCATTCCATAACTCAACGTTCGCGCCCCTGTGGGAATCAAATCTTTTAAAAAAGATTCATCTTGATTCAAAAAAATAGTGCCTTTGTGCGCCGCAAGATAGCGATAAAGTTCTGACTTCGTCTGTTTCACGCCCTCAAAACTGCCAAAACCTTCCAAATGCGCCTTTCCAACATTTGTAATTAAACCATGTGTCGGTGCCGCAATTTGACACAAAAAGTCGATTTCGCCTATATGATTTGCCCCCGTTTCGATGACGGCAACCTCCGTATCCGCAGGCATCGCAAGCAATGTCAAAGGTACGCCGATATGATTATTCAGATTGCCTTTGGTGAAATGCGTCCGATAATGCGCCGCTAAAACGTTGGAAATCAATTCTTTAGTAGTCGTTTTGCCATTCGTCCCCGTGATGACGATGACAGGAATTTCAAATTGCTGCCGATGATGCCGCGCCAAATCTTGTAACGCCTTCAACACGTCTGGAACGACGAATAATTTATCTTTTTTAGGCAATGTGGGGTCATCGACAATGGCGTAAGCCGCACCTTCGGCTAATGCGTTTTCCGCAAAACGATTGCCATCAAAAGTTTCGCCTTTCAAGGCGAAAAACAAACAATCTTTGGTGATTTTCCGCGAATCGGTCACGATTTCGGGATATTGTTGGTATAGTTGGTATAAATTTGCCGTCATAAGTAATGATGAATGATAAATGATAAATGATGAATGATGAATGATAAATGACGAATCATTCATCATTTATCATTTATCATTCATCATTTATCATTCTTTTTTAATCTTCCTCCGTTTTTAACTTTTCTGCGTTTTCCGCAACGCGCAACGCTTCTATAATATCGCCAATATCGCCAGACATAATTTTATCTAACGAATATAAAGTTAAATTAATTCGATGATCTGTCATCCGATTTTGCGGATAATTATACGTGCGAATCTTGTCCGAACGGTCGCCCGTACCCACCAAGGAACGCCGTTTTGCGGATTGTTCGGCATCTGCGGAATTGCGTTGCGCGTCCGTGATGCGTTGAATCAAACGCTGCATCGCAATTTCCCGATTTTGAATTTGCGAACGCCCTTCCTGACATTCCGAAACGATGCCCGTCGGCAAATGCACAATCCGAACCGCCGATTCCGTCCGATTGACATGCTGTCCGCCCGCGCCCGACGACCGAAAAACATCAATCCGCAATTCCTCTCGCCGAACTTTCACATCTTCCAATTCCAATTTCGGAATCACCGCCACCGTCGCCGCCGAAGTATGCACACGCCCTTTTGCCTCCGTCTCAGGCACGCGCTGTACGCGATGCGCGCCCGATTCAAATTTCAATAAACCATATACATCTTCACCCGACACTTCCAAAATAATTTTACTATAACCGCCAAGCGTCCCTTCGGTAGCGTCAATCAGTTCTGTTTTCAAACCTTTTGTATCAAAAAAACGTTGATACATGCGATATAAATCCCCAGCAAAAATGCTCGCTTCATCGCCGCCCGTTCCCGACCGAATCTCAAAAAGCACATCTTTAGAATCCTCTGGATCTTTCGGAATCAGCAACATTTTAATTTTTTCTTCCAAATCCGCCTTTTGTGGCTCCAAAACCGCTAATTCTTCCTTCGCAATCTCCCGAAAATCTGAATCTTCCAACATTTCACGCGCTTGTTCCGTTTCGTCCGACACCTTTTTATAGTCGTGAAACGCCATCACAATCGGATGTAACTCTTTATAATCTTTATTCACCCGCTTAAACCGATCCAAATCCCCAATCACATTCGGGTCAGAAAGTTGTTCTTCGAGGTGCATATATTTCTCGTAAATGGCTTGTAATTTATCTAACATATTGATTACCAATTTTTTATATCCCTAAAAATGTTTAATCTATTTACAGGTTTTGTTTTGGACGATGCAAAAGTAACGTTTTTTAAAGAAAATGGATAGTCTTCCCAACAAAAGTTACAAAAGAACAAAATTTATAAAAAGCACTAAACCCATAATTTAAATTAGTCATTTTTCCGAAGCCAACCTAAAATGCGTTCGTGATTAATTTTCCAAAAACCATTTTGAAAAATCAATGGAAAACGCTCCCGAGAATTGCCATAAATACCAGGATTTTGTTGCACAATTTCGATTTCATGCTCATTCACATTGGAAATAATTGCCACATGACCAAAAGAATTGCCTACGTGACCCGCAAAAATAACTAAATCATGTATGCTTGGTTTCGTCAAACTTGGATTAGAATATTGAAAAAGCCCTCTTTTGCCATTTTTTTGACCGTCTGAAACGGTTTTATCATAAAAATCTTTGGCATGTCCGTAAGGATCGGGCATTTTATGTTTAAGAAATTCGTAATAATAACGTTTCACGAATTCCACACACTGATATCGCAATCCCAAATTATAATTATCCGCAGTCAAATTGCGCCCCGAAACATGACTTATTTTGCCATTGTAATACACAACTACCCCATTAAAAGTGTCAATTGGTTTCCCAACAGCATGTGGTAGATTGGAAATAAACTTTTTATTTGCCCAAAAACCAATATAGGCAAATAAAGTAATGATTAAAATTATTTTTACCCAACGATTCATTGTTTAAATGTATTTTTATATAATATTTGAATAGAAACCTTCAAGAGATTCTACCTAAAATAACTTTTTATACCATAAAGTTTAGATTAACGATGCCCTTTTTGTATTGCATAAATTTACACAAAAAAAGGATTTCGCTTCAAACCCATAAAGCATTTCACATTTTTAAACCACTTTTTTGACAAAATCCCGTTTTATAAGTAGTTTTGCGGCTGCAAACAAACCTAATTTAATTAACATTTAACTTGATTTAAATATGAGTGAACCATTTATAAATAAATTAACATTATATAATTTCAAGTGCTACAAGGAATTAACCTTTCCATTGAAGGCAGGTGTGAATATTTTATATGGCGCAAACGGAACTGGAAAAACATCGTTGTTAGAAGCGATTAATTTAGCAGCGAGTAGTTTTGTAGATCGGTTGCGAATCGTTGAGAAACGCACTTTTCAACTTTCCGATATTCGTTTGGAAACCCAAAAAGGCGTTTCTTATCCGTTGTATCAATTGCCCGTGACTATCAAAGCGACTGGTACGATTCTAAATCAACCGATTAGTTGGTCGAAAATATTAAAAAAATTGCCCAAGTTAAATGCTTCTATAGACCTAACCGAACCGATTTATATGGGTAGAAATCAACATGAACAACATCAAATGATGAGCGAATTGTCAGAACGCGTGCGCACTGCATTGCTGAAACAGGAGGAAATTACCTTGCCGATTATTGCTTATTTTTCCACGCAACGGCTGTTTAATCAACGAACTCATGCGGATCATATCGTCTTGGACGGGCGGCAAGCGGGTTATTACAACGCTTTCAATGCAACAAACATTCGCAAACAAACGGAATTATGGTTTAAAAAAGCGGAATATGAGCAGTATCAAAAACGGCGCGTAAAACCCGATTTTATAGATCATTCGTTAGAGGATATTAGAAGTTTATTGTTGGAACACTTTGAGGAATGGCAACATATTTATTATCTTGAATTACCGTCAGATACAGGTATGAGTAGTTGCTTATATATTGTGCATCAAGACGGTCATATCATGCCTGAGACCTTATTAAGTGATGGATATCGCAATTTTTTGTGGTTATTTTTGGAAATCGCTTGGCGATGTTATATGTTAAATCCGTTTTTAGGCAAAAATACTTTTTCGGAAACGCCAGGGATTATCACCATTGACGAAGTCGATTTGCACTTGCATCCCAAATGGCAACAACGGGTTTTAGCTGTTTTACATCAAGCATTTCCTAAAATTCAGTTTGTCGTCACGACACATAGTTCTCTAATTCTTAGCTCTGTGAATGCGCATGTTTTGATGTTGTATGATGATAAAATATTGATTCAAAATAAATTATATGGTATGAAACCTAATTATATTTTGGAAAATTATATGCAAATTATGGATAGGCTACCCGAACATCAGCCTTTAATTCAACAATATTTTCACCTAATCAACCAAGAAAAAGGAAAATCGGAAGAAGCATTAAAATTAAGAAAACAGTTAGAAAATAGTTTATCTATGGAAGTCCCTCTTTTTACAGAAGCGGATGCGTTGATTGATTTTTTATCCTATTAAATTTAAAATTATTTTTAATTAATGATTTTTCAATGATTTATATTCAAAAAGAAAAAATTATATTTGAAACATTTGAGCAAATCGTAGCAGGTCTGGATAATTATGAGGATTTAAAAGACGAACCGCGAGAAAAAGTTATCCAGCTTCTATTAAGAGAACAACGCGGTTTATGTGCGATTTGCGAGCGTAAAGCAATTCGATTCGCGCCTACAATTGAGCATTTTATGCCTAAAAGTATTTTTCCCGCACTCCAATTGAACTATTATAATTTATATATATCTTGTCAAGCATGTAATGAACCCAAAGCCCATTTTTTAATTCCACCTTATCTTTTTGACCCTCGTTTCGCGCCTTTCGGCATAGATGCGCTTAAGCCCGTTTACGAATGGCGCGATGGCAAAGTGTATGTGACTGCGCCGCAATTGTCCAAATATGAAAAATCGGAGCATAAACACGCTCACATTTTGCAATCCACTCTGGATTTATTGCAGCAAAATCGAGATAAAACAGAAAAATCATCTTTATTATCGTTGAGGGCTGTGGTTTGGAAAACTTGGACAGAACATTCTAAACACCCAAATTGGGTTGAAAAAATCCGCAAGTTGAAAGATAGCTCCGATTATCCTGAATTCGTGAGCGTAGTTGGGCAGTTATGCGCCACTATCTTGAAAAAAAAACCTATTTAAAGTTGTCAACTTTAATTTTTTTAATGGTTTTTTACTGCTTTTATTGTAAAAAAAAGGATTTCGCTTTTCGATTCTAAATAAAAACGTATCTTTGCCCGCGTTTTCGCGCCCGCGTGTGGTACAGCACCGTTTTGAAAAACAATTCGTTGATAATCAATTCATTAGCTTGAATTGAACCATCAAAAAGATTACAATGAATGTTTTAGCACCGTTTAATATCCCTATTTTGGGGCTTAGAAAAGGCGTTCGTCTGTTCGATTTTGAAATAGATGATGCTTTTTTTGCTGCGTTTGAAGATTCGCCGATTCAATCTGGCGCGTTTAAAGTGCATTTGGATTTTGATAAAAAAGACAATTTGTTTGAATTGACCTTTCATTTGAAAGGCTCAATTGCGACAGAATGCGACCGATGTTTGGCAAATATTCGCCTGCCTTACGAAGATACGCAACTGTTGACTGTCAAAATTTCGCACGAAACGCATGAAGAAGAAGCGGATTTGATTTGGCTTACGCCCGATACGCCTAAGTTGAATGTTGCTCGATTTATATATGAATATATTTGTCTTGCAATGCCTTATAACAAAATATACGATTGCCATAAGGAAAAAACGCCTCCTTGTGACCAGACCGTTTTGAAAAGTTTAGGTGGTTTTGCGGAAGATATGGTTAATAATCCTGAGCCCGAAGACGCGGACGATGAGGTGGAAAATAATCCATTCAAAGATTTAAAAGATTTCTTTAATAAAAATTAAATTGAATATAAAATGCCGAATCCACGAAATAGACATTCGAGAATGCGCAAGCGTCAACGCCGGACGCATGATAACTTGGCGTTACCGACTTTGAGTACTTGCCAGACGACAGGTGAGGTGCATTTGCGCCATCACGCGTATCAGCACGAAGGCAACCTTTATTATAAAGGAGTGATGGTTGCTAAAGGCAAAGTTAAGGCGGAAACGACGAAAGATGATGCAAATGAAGAATAGTCGAGGCAATTGCGTTTGTTTTTAAGATGGAATGAACGCAATTGAGATTATTCTAATGCGCCAGCTCCTGCTATTTCAGGGGCTTTTTGTGTTTGAATTAGGAATGAAAGGACTGGAATTGGGATTAAATAGGATTTTTTTAGGATTAAATAAGATTGATTTTTAGGATTTATTGGATTAAAATCCTAAAAATCAATCTTATTTA
>JBDKKX010000148.1:0-10494 GCA_039795795.1 Bacteroidota bacterium
ATTCCACGAGATTTCACAGATTTTTTTTGATTTTAAGCATTGAAAATCCAAAAAAATCTGTGAAATCTCGTGGAATCTGTTCAATCTGTGATGAAAAAAATTACCACTTCGTGAATACCACCTCATTTCGGCGATTTTTCATTCGATTTTCCTCCGTATCATTATCGACTACAGGTTTTTCCGAGCCCAAGCCAATATAAGTCATTTGTTCCGCAGGCACCCCGCGTTTTAACAACTTTTTGTATAAACAACGCGCCCGAATCGTGGATAAAGTACCCCCATCCGTTTTATCTGTACCTTTATAAGTATCACTTTCTTGTCCATCAATATGACCATTGATTTGAATATGCGCATTCGGATTGGATTTTAACAACCGCGCCAAATCATCCAACGGTTTAACAGAGGAACTTTTCATGTGATGCGACCCTTTTGAATATTCTGGCGCCCCAAAATTAAACGTCGGCGATTCTCCAGACGGGCTTTCCAAGAAAGCAGCCATTTTAGCCACCTCATTAGAATATCCTCCTTTTCCAGAACGAACCGATTTTCTATCATAACTCTTTGGCGTTACATCCTTTTCTTTTTTAGCCGCAACTGCAATGGAAGGTTCTGCTTTAGGCTCTTTTTTGACCGTAGCAGCAGCCGTTTTAGGAGTAGCGGACTTCATTGCAGAAGCCGCCGCTACGCCAGAAGGGTCAGATACAGGAGCAACCACATTGTTAGAAGTCGAACTACTGGATATACTGGTCTCTGGAATAATGGGTGCTGCCGTGCCAGCGCGAGGAGCTTCAATTTTCGATTCCGTTTTAACGCTCGTCATATCCACAGTTTTCTTATGACGACCTTTCCACCAAAATAATAATGGCAGTAATAACAACAATGGCAATAACCATAACCACCAATTACTACTTTTCTTCGGTTCTTCTTCCTCCTGTTCAACGGCTGCTTTGTGAGCAGTCGCGCCTCCGCCACCGCCAGCAGTTGTGAATGAGCTTGTTGCGCCAGCTTTAGTCGTCGTTTTAGTGGAAGAAGTAGAAGACGTACTCGAACTTGAGGTTGCACCCGTTTTAGGCACTTCCACTTTCGGCGTTGGAACAACCACTTTGGGCACTTCTACCTTCGGTGTTTCCACTTTTGGCGTTGGAACAACCACTTTCGGCACTTCTACCTTCGGTGTTTCCACTTTTGGCGTTGGAACAACCACTTTTGGCACTTCTACCTTCGGTGTTTCCACTTTCGGCGTTTCTTCTTTGCTGCTGCCCGAAGTTAACTCGCTCGCGCCTAATGCCAAGCCGCCCATGCCAATCGCGCCCGCCGCAGGACTAATATCCCGTTTTTTATCAACATCCAATGTAAAATGGTCTGTGGAACTGGTTGTCTCCGTAGTCGTTGAAGTCGTCAAAGTGCGCGGGTCAACACCATATTTAGTAGCATAACCCGGAACCGATAACATAATCCAACGAATGGCAGCTTCTCTTTCCGCTTCTGTTTTAAAATCAGCACTTCGCGCAATTTCTTGGCGATTGGCTCCTCTTAAAACAAAATAATATTTTCCATTTTCGTATTTTCGTTCCCAACGATTCAGTTCACCGACGCTTTTAATCACCGCCCGCAAACCGTTATCCCGACCCGAACCCCCTGTATAACCTTGACTATATAATATGGTCTTGCCGCCCTCATCATTCAGCAAGAAATAATGGTCTTTTTCGTGTCGAACCGTCGCAAAACCGACCGCTTTCGTACCCGCAGGCACATTTAAATTGTACTGATTCACGGCACGGCGCGAAGAACCCAATCTTTCTGGTTTTGGATACGCGGAAAGATAACTCGCACCATTTTTTTGCAAGTATCCAGAAGCCCGTTCTGCATCGCCGCGTGTGTCGTAAAAACCACTTCGAGCAATTTCAAAACCGTTTGAACCTTTTAATACAAAATAATATTTGCCTCCGCTTGAGATGACTTCATATCGTTTTTGATTTCCCGAAGCCGTGATAATTTGATAAATCCGACTATCGCGCTGATGAGCCGAATCAAAATTGCGGCTGAATAATAAAGCCTTTCCATCGGGTCCGTTAAAGTGGAAATAATAACCCGCTTTATTATCATTCCGATTAAACGCTTCAAATCCCGCTTTCCCAGAGCGAGACCAATAGGCAAAATCATAATACGACGATAAATCGACTTTGCCAATATCCATGCGAGTACGAATCGTTGTGACATTCTCATCCACTTGATACTGCGTTTCGTCCGAAGCATCTTCCGACAAATCATCAATCGCTTCTCGCACTTCCGTTGTCGAATCGTAAGGCAAACTTTCTGCAATCCGCCTGCCCCCTTCGGACAGCACAAACGCATGATTGCCATTTTTAGATTCGGTTTTATAAGCAGTCGCATCCGGTAGCAATCGGATGATGGAGCGCATCGCGGAAATACACGTATCCCGTGTTTCGAACGCCATACTGTTCAAGACAATTTCACCCGCCGTATTCGAGAGGGTAAAATAGTAGCGATTATCATCGCCCGTTTGATACATATTGAATCTCATGGAGCTGAAATATTTGTTTGTAATGAACTAAAAAATCAAATGTACCTCTAATAAAAAAATGTATAAAACATTGAGGATTCATTTTTTACAGGACTACACGAGTGCCGCTTGTTAGGGCTGTGTCTGTTTTCAAAAGCAATTTTAGGAACATTTGTTGAATTCTTCAAATTTTTAGCTCAAAATTTTTCAAAAATAAACACATTTTTATTACATTAATACAAAAACAATTTATGTCAATAATTTATTGAATTATAATTAAATATAACTTTTGAATTAGGCTGCAACACAGATTAAACAGATTCCACGAGATTTTCACAGATTTTTTTGGATTTTCAATGCTTAAAATCAAAAAAAAATCTGTGAAAATCTCGTGGAATCTGTTTAATCTGTGATGAAAAGCCTTTTTGTCACGCACTAAAAATTCAAATATATAATTCGTTGTTTTAGAATAAATTCTGCAATGAATAAATTAATAATCCAACTCGCCCAAGATACAATTTGATAAGTGGTATCTAAATCCAAGTCCGTATAAGCAGCAAATCCTGCTTGCATTAAACGCAAAGTAATAGCAGAAAAAGTTAATGCGTAACTCCTTAACATCCAAACCCCATGTTCTTGGATGGCTTTTCGCCGAATGGCTTGATAGCCTTGCCAAGTCGTGTACCACCACAGTAAACTTAACAACAGGAAGGATGGTTTGGCAATCCAGCCGCCATTGGCATAAAAAGACATCACGAATGCTGCTGGCGCACTAATCATTAAAATTCCAAAAGTATAAATCTTGCCAATCCAACGATGTATGAAGCGGGCGCGTTGAAGGATGTAACTTGAAAATTGAGTTAAACCTGATGCCAAAATGAGCAAACTGGAAAAAATATGTAGATAAAAAGACCAGCGATAGTGTTTTAAATGAATAATCGATTGTTTGGACAATAAAAAATCAATATCCGTTTTGCCTGATGTGTATGGAAAAATAATATTATACATCAGTTTGCAGAAAAAAATTAAGGACAGCCCGCACAAAAGGGAAAAAAGGCGTTTGGGAAGCGATATTTTTTTAGTTTTCATCTTTTTTTTATTTAGTAATGAATGGGAACACGGAGGATGCGGATTTTACGGGTTTACACGGATTTTTTTCAAATTATGCTTGGATTTTTGACCTAAAATCAAAAAAATCCGTGTAAATTCGTAAAATCCGCGTTATCCGCGTTCCCATTCGTATCGTAATTTGCAGTAAAAATTTAAAAAAATGGATTCCAATCGAATCAATTGAATAAAAAAATGCAATTTTGCTAAAAATTTTCCAACTATGAACAAGTTACAAACCATTTCCAAAAAACGATTTAAAAACCATAACATTATGAAGCATTTAGTACATTTTGTTTTCACCAGTTGCCTACTCAATTTTTTATCCTGCGTTTCTCAAAAGCGATATCAAGAATTATTGGTCGCAAAAGATGCGATTCAACGCGATTTAGATATGTTGCAAAATGTGAGTCGAGAGAAATTAGTATTGGCAGACAGCATTGTACACATACACAAAATTATTGATTCGTTGACAGGCGTTGTGGATGAATGGAAATTAAGGCATGATGCACTCCTGCGTCATCAAGCGGCGCAAATAGAAGAACTTAAAAAAGTGCGCGGTGGGCAAGATGATTTAGTACGCGGGAATGTGGCGGAACAGGAACGTTTACACAAACAATTGGCTGAAAAAAGTGCGGATTTAGACCAAAAAGTAAAGGAGTTAAAGCTGTTGAAGCTCACTTTATTGGAATTTAAAGGCACGATGGAGGCATTTAAAACGCAAACCAATCTCCAAACGGAACAATAATTTCGATGCAATTGAAAAGCAACTCGTTTTATTTCGGATTGGAGACAGTCGTTTTGGTTTTGGAAAATTAGGATACGAATCGATGTACGGATTTCACGGATGGGTACGGATTTTTTTATTTTTTTGTCTAAAACACAGCATTGTGGTCAAAAAATCCGTACTCATCGGTGAAATCCGTGTAATCCGTACATCTATTTGTATCATAAGTTTCCAAATTATTATTTTTTCGAGAATCGAGCCACCCTCGCATCTTGAATCACCCCTTTCCAATTCATGCCAAAACCAAAATCATAGCGATTCCCTTCTGTATCTTGATGGCATTTCATATCCTGCGGCGCATCTTCAGCTTGCTTTTCGACGGTTATCATATCAAAAGGCATTTGCATCGGCAACAAACCCACTGGTTCCGCTTTACCAGATACCATTTCTAAAAGGGCTTGGTCTTGCACCCGAAAGTGAACCAGTATCGCATCCGACTCTTTCTCTAATTCGCTGAAAACCATTGGGTTATCCATTGCGATAGATACAATTACAGGCTTTCCTTTCATTTTAGCATGGGTTTCCGTCACCATCCCTAAGTCCGTTATATTGGTCGCTTTCACCGTTTTGCCCTTGTAGCCGCGATTCGTAAATTTTTCCATCGGGTCTCCCCCAGCAAGACTGGTAGCTCGCGCTTCCGTTGCAGTATATGCGCCATATTGAAGGCTAATCGGGACATAACCATTGCCGCCATTGCGCACGTCCGTAGAATCATACCCATTCCCCGTATTCGGATTGTTGATGAAAACCAATGCCAAATCTGCTTCATCAGGGTTATCCGTCGTTTTAAAATATTTTTTAACGATATTCATATTGACTGGATAATCCAATTTTTCGGGCATCATTTCACCCAAAAAATTTCTGGAAGCAGGCGTAAATTTCTTAGGTACATAAACCGTTTTACCCGATGGCAAAGGCAATACTTGTTGCTTATTTTTTAACAAAACAATGGATTTCAATTGCGCTTCGTAACCTTCTTTCATTAAATCGGGACTGCCAACGACTTTTTTGGTATTTTCGGTATCCAAATAAGGGTTTTCAAACAAACCGACGCGAAAAATATTCTTCAATAAACGCACCGCAGATTGTTCCATGCGCTGCCGCATCCATTTTGCGCCATGTTCTTTAACCCCCATTGCGTAAGCCTCTATAATCGGTTTCGCCTCATTATTGCCTCCGAATTGGTCGCAACCTGCCATTAAAATCTTATAATGTCGTTGAGCAATCGTCAAATGTTCCACCCCATGCGGTTTGCCACCCACAAAATTATCCATTTGAGTTTTGTTGCCCGTAATGCCCCAATCCGTACAAACCACTCCATCATATTTGTATTTTTTTCTTAATAAATCGCCAATAATGAATTTATTATACGAATTGCCCACATTTTCTTTATTTTTAGTATCTTGACCCACAGAAATCGTATAATAAGGCATCACCGCCGCCGCCATTTGCGTTTTGCCTTTTAATTTAAAAGCACCTTGCGTAAACGGAATGAAGTGTAATCCAAATTGACCACTTGGATAAACGGCAAATTTACCCATGCCGAAATGGGCATCTCGTCCCGCCTCTCCAGAACCGCCGCCAGGCCAATGTTTAACCATAGCATTCACGCTGCCATAACCCCAGCCATTTTGCAAGGCTTGCGTACCTGTTGACGTTTGAAAACCGTCGCAATAGGCTTGCGCCATCGCTGCGGAAAGATAAGGATTCTCCCCGAAAGTACCACTTGTCCGATTCCAACGAGGTTCTGTCGCAATATCCACTTGGGGCGAAAGGGCAGTCGTAATGCCCAAAGCCCGATACTCCTTAGCTGCCACTTGCCCAAAACGTTCTACGAGGGCAGGGTCAAACGTAGCCGCCATCCCCAACGAACTGGGCCACATCGAAATATGCCCACCCGAACCTGCATTATATTCCATGTTTGAAACAGTGCCATGTCGCGGGTCCGAACTGTTATTCGCAGGAATCCCTACGCCAATGCCTTCACAAAAGGCTTGTACCTGATTATTCCAACTTGCCGCAATTTCGGGTGATTGAACCGTCGTGATAAGCACATGTCGAAGGTTGTCTTTTTCTAAAAACACTTTTTGTTGGTCGGTCAATGCTTCAGGTTGGGCACCGCTTTGAGGAAAAGGTTTTCCATTATAAGTGCCTGCAAAATAACCGCCCGCCCGCGCAGGAATGGATTGATGACGACTATACAACATCAATCCAGCAATTTGGTCGATAGAAAGTTGGGTAGCCAAATCTTTGGCACGGACTTCGACGGGTAAACGCCAATCTTCATACTGATCCAATTTGCCATTTTTATTCAAATCTTTAAATTTTAAACCATTGATTGTCAATAATTTAACACCAGATTGGGGAGAATAACCCAACGTTTGTCCGCCTTGATTTTGGATTAAAACGAAAGGTGTTGGTTGACAAAGTGCAACAGTGGAAGCAAACAACCAAGCGCAGTTAAAAAGGGTATTTTTCATACTAAAAAAAAAAGGATAAAGACTTTTTAATGAAATTGTAAAAAGAGACACGAATTTCACTAATTTTCACGAATAATGTGGCATGATTCAGCCGTTAAAGTTTGTTTTTTTTAATATTCTTTGTCCCGCACTCAATTTTTGGATACATTGTGATACGAATCAAAAATACTTTTTGGCACAGATTGAACAGATTCCACGAGATTTCACAGATTTTTTTGGATTTTAAGCATTAAAAATCTGTGAAATCTCGTGGAATCTGTTCAATCTGTGATGAAAAGTATTTTTGTCCCGTACTGAGATTCGTATCACAAAATATCGCATCGCTATAAACTTGTTACAAAGCAATTGGGCATACTGGTAAAAACCGATATGCCCAATTGCTTTGGCTTGTCGCAAGCCTCTAAAAAACGTACAATGATACAATTAAATGATTACAAAACTATCAAAAGCATCATAAGCCACTTCTCTGCGAAGGGGCACATTTGCTAATTTATCCGATTTGGGTTTCTCCATCGTTGCCTTGAGGCTTTGCCAAAGAGCATCTTTTTCCTTTTTAGGCAATTCTTCAAATCGGCTAATAAATTGTTGTAGGCTTAGGCTACTGGTTTTGCTGTAATTTTTCATAATTTTGATGATTTTATTGGTAATAAAAAAATTAAATAAAGTAAAAAATGGGTGTAAAACAAAACGCGTCGCAACGCTCAAATTCGACTGCAAAGGTACAACCCTTTTGCAGCATTGTCAACTCCCTAAACGATATTTTTTTCATTTTGTTGCAATAAAACAAGATAAAATTTTGTAACACATCAATTGTAATTTTAAAGATTTTGTGACGGTATAAATTAAAATTTTGTTTGACGTACCGTAATTTTATTACACACCACCAAAACACATATATTTCATCTCCAAATAATCATCCATACCGTACTTGGAACCTTCTCTCCCAAAACCACTTTCCTTTATACCGCCAAAAGGCGCAACGGCTGTCGAAATCAATCCCGTATTAATGCCGACAATCCCATATTCAAGTGCTTCCGCAACCCGCCAAATTCGATTCATATTTTGACCATAAAAATAGGCTGCCAACCCGAAAGGGGTATCATTTGCTTTTTGAATCACTTCGTTTTCGGTTTCAAAACGGTAAATCGGTGCGACGGGACCAAAAATTTCTTCTTGGGTTAATGCCATTTCTTTATTGGCATCGGTTAAAATAGTCGGTTCGTAAAAAGTGCCTCCGAAAGCGTGTTTTTTGCCTCCTGTTAGCAATTTAGCCCCTTTGGAAATAGCATCTTTTACCAATCTATCTACTTTTTCAAAGGCTTTTTGGTCAATCAACGGACCAATTACGGTGCCATTTTCTAAACCATTACCCACTTTCAACGCTTTTACAGCTTGTGTTAATTTTTCTATAAAAGGTTGATAAACAGCACTTTGTACATAAATTCGATTCGCACAAACGCAAGTCTGCCCTGCATTTCGATATTTAGAAATCATCGCACCTGCAACAGCGGCATCTAAATCGGCATCGTCAAAAACAATAAAAGGGGCATTTCCCCCCAATTCAAGGGATAGTTTTTTAAGCGTTTGCCCCGATTGCTGCATCAACCATTTGCCCACAGGCGTAGAACCTGTAAAGGATATTTTGCGCACTAAAGGATTGGAAGTCAATTCTTTACCAATCACCACAGGCGTAGAAGTTGTGACAATATTAATGACCCCTTTTGGAAAACCTGCCTGTTCTGCCAACGCCGCCAACGCCAATGCCGATAATGGCGTTGCTTCAGCAGGTTTAATGACGATTGTGCAACCTGCCGCCAATGCCGCTGCCATTTTTCGCGTTAACATTGCATTTGGAAAATTCCAAGGAGTGATAATGCCCACCACACCAATCGGTTGTTTTATGACCAAAATCCGTTTATCCGCTTCCTGTCCCAGAATCGTATCTCCATAATTACGACGCGCCTCTTCCGCAAACCACTCTATATAAGATGCGCCGTAACCGATTTCGCCTTTTGCTTCTGCCAAAGGTTTGCCTTGCTCCAACGTTAACAAATATGCCAGTTCCGTTTGATGCTCCATCAACAAACTAAATAATTGTTTTAATAATCGAGCACGTTCTCCTGCGGTTGTCTTTTTCCAAGATTGAAAGGCTTGATGAGCCGCTTCAATAGCGCGTTGCGTTTCGGGTTGCCCCATATCTGGGACATTGGTAATCAAGGAGTTATCAAAAGGATTTGTAACTTCCATGGTTTTGCCGCTATCGGCGTGAACCCAAGAACCATTAATAAAGGCTTGGGATTTCAACCATTTTGTGTTAGATACAAGTTGTTTCATTTTGTATGATTTTAGAAATTCGCTGCAAAAAACAGTTTTTTTTTTGAATTTTTTATTATAAACAGGGTAAACAATGTTAAAAAAATGTATCTTTGCCCCCGCTAAAAAAGATTTTCGTAATCCTCATTGGTAAAATAAGAATTAAAATGCCAGTTTATCTTCCAAAAGAGAAAGTCCAAGAGATTTTCAAGACGCACGCCGGTAGCGAAACGAATACAGGTGATACGCAAGGTCAAATTGCTCTTTTCACGTACAGAATTGAACAATTGTCTGCACATTTGCAAACGAATAAAAAAGATCATGCTTGCCGTCGTCAATTATTGACGCTTGTAGGAAAGCGGAAACGTCTTTTGACCTATTTGCAAAACAAAAATATTACGACTTATCGTGAATTAATTGCGAAATTGAATCTTCGTAAGTAATGATAAATGATGAATGATGAATGATGAATCGTATTACTAATTGATTATGAATGAATTAAGAAATTCATCATTTATAATTCATCATTCATCATTTATAATTCATCATTCCTTAAAAAGCGAAAATAGTCAACGGGAGCGGCAAACAGAGAGAGGGTAATCTCAAATTTAAAATCATTGGCTTTTTTTAACCCGTATAAAAAGCGTTTTGATTCCAAAATTCTTTCCCAATCTGACTCCAAAGACGATTGATTTTCAATCTTTTATAGATTAAAAGGAATCGTTGCCTTTTTACGATAAAGAATAACACATTCAACCGACCGTTTCAACTCTAACCGAAACACCTTGTTCTATTTTTTTTTCGGTACAAACCAAATGTGTTAGGATTTACAACCGTTTTAAGGCATTGTCGAAGCATTTTCTTTAAAAAATATCGTTTCCAACGGCTTTTTCCGACTGTTTTCTGTTCGGCGGACGATATGCAAAAGTGACTTAAAGCAATGGGAAAGCAAATTCCTATCAGTACTTCGTTTCATTTGCCCGATGGTCGTGAGGTGATCATCGAAACGGGCAAATTGGCTACACAGGCAGATGGTTCTGTGGTGGTGCGCATCGGCAAGACGATGTTATTAGGGGTTGTCACGGCTGCGCCTGAAGCAAAACCTGACCAAGATTTTTTTCCACTTTCTGTGGATTATCAAGAGAAATTTGCCTCTGCGGGACGGATTCCCGGCAATTTCTTTCGCCGCGAAACCAAATTGTCTGACCATGAAGTGTTGATTTCGCGGTTGGTGGATAGAGCGATTCGACCGCTTTTTCCTGAAAACTACCGAAATGAAACAC
>JBDKKX010000149.1:0-10446 GCA_039795795.1 Bacteroidota bacterium
GGATTAAAAAAAATCCTAAGAATCCCAATAATCAATCCCATTTAATCCCAAAAAAATCCCATTTAATCCTAATTCCAACGCACCCAAAAAATAAAAAACGAAATTCTTTTTCAAGAATATAAAACAAATCAACTATTTTATGAAAATCATTATTCCCATGGCGGGCAAAGGTTCAAGGTTGCGCCCGCATACGTTGACAGTACCAAAACCTTTAATATGTGTAGCGGGAAAACCCATCGTACAACGCTTAGTTGAAGATTTAGCAGGGGCTTATCAAGGCAAAATTGAAGAAGTTGCGTTCATTACGGGTGAATTTGGGGAAGCCGTTGAAAACAATTTGATTCAAATTGCTGCTTCTATCGGCGCGAAAGGTGTGATTTATAAACAAGATACACCCCTTGGCATTGCGCATGCCATCGGTTGCGCTGCCCCGAGTTTGAATGGCAATTGTATTGTTGCTTTTGCAGATACGTTGTTCCGCGCCAACTTCCGTTTCAACGCCAATGAAGATGGCATTATTTGGACGCAACGGGTAGAAGACCCTTCGGCTTTTGGCGTTGTTAAAATTGATATGCAAAATATTATTACTGATTTTATTGAAAAACCAAAATTTTTTGTCAGTAATTTAGCCATTGTCGGTATTTATTATTTCAAAAGTGGGGAATACCTTAAACAACAAATTGAATATTTGATAGCCAATGACATCAAGTTGCGCGGTGAATATCAATTGACGAGCGTGTTGGAAAACATGAAAAATGCAGGTACGAAATTCCGAACTGCCATGATTGAAGAGTGGATTGATTGTGGCAATAAAGAAGCGGTTGTGCATGCCAACCAACGGATGTTGGATATTAAAAACCATGAAAAATCCATTCGAGCTTCGGCTAAAATAAAACATTCTGTGGTCATTGCGCCGTGTTTTATTGGCGAAAACGCGAATATTGAAAATTCAATTATCGGACCTTATGTTTCGGTGGGCAATAATACGACAGTGATAAATAGTGTGTTGACCAATTGCGTCGTCGGCGAGGAAACGATGATACAAGATTCTAATTTGAGCAATAGTATGATTGGCAATTATGTGGAATATGTGGGTCGAAAATCGGAATTAAGTATTAGCGATTATTCTAAATTCAATTCTTAATTGATATATTTTGCTCAACGTATAAAAACTTTCTTATACGCAACTTGCGTCAAATTTGAAATTTGACGCAAGTTATAATTCCTTGATAATCCATATTTTAACTTGTATTTGAATTATCTCACTTAATTTGGTTCAAGTACTTATCGCATTTTGGAAATAAAACAAAACACTGTACATTTGCGTTAAAGTTACATTCTAAAAATCAAAATCAAGTCAAAATGTTCACAAAAATCGTCTATCGAGCCGTGTTTTTCGGTTTTGCGGGCATTCCTTTGGGCATGACAGCACAAAATGTGCGCGTTACGGAGGCTGAAATCCAATTGCAAGATAAATTTATTGAAGCGTTGACCAAACAACAGGTCGGCAAACCAGAAGCGGCGTATAAACTTTTTGGTGATATACTTGCCAAAAATCCTACATGTGATGCGTGTTATTTCCAAATGGCGCGAATCAATGAAACTCAAAATCAGCCTGCTAAAGCGTTGGAATCGGTCCGAAAGGCGGCGGCAATTGACCCGAATAATCGTTGGTATAAATTGATGATTGTTGGTTTATTGGAAAAGGCGGGTAAAGAAAAAGAAGCGGCGGAAATGCTTGCAAATTTAGTGGAAAAAGTTGATTTCCAAGAAGATTTACATAATCATTTGGCTTATTTGTGGGTGCGCATTGCCGAACCAGATAAGGCTTTGAAAGTGTATGATAAGATGGAAAAATATCTTGGGGTGCAAGAAGAATTGACTCGAAAAAAATATATGATTTATGTGGCGAAGAATGACCAGAAAAAATCGCTTGCAGAATTGAAAAAATTATCGGAACATAATCCTGATAATGTGGGTTATTTGCATGAATTGGCGGTTTTTTATGAAAATATTGGGGATAAAGTGGCGGCAAAATCGGTTTATCAGCATATTTTGACCTTTGATAAAAATGATGCGAAGGCGGCTATTGCTTTAAAAACAAAAAGTGGTACGTCGGAAAAACAAAATGCAGATATTGCGTATTTGAATGATTTGAAAGATTTGTTTGGTAAAAAAGATTTGAATATTGATTTGAAGGTCAAGGAATTGATTCCTTTTGTGAATAAAGTCGCGGATAAGCATGACCCGTCTTTGACGGCGGCTTGTTTGGAATTGGCGCAAGTTATTGAGGTGGCGCATCCGACGGAGGCGAAATCTTATGCGTTGATGGGGGATTTGTTGCAACATAATGGGCAGTTAATTGAAGCATTGGAAAAATATGAAAAGTGTATTCAATTGAACCCCAATGTTTTTTCTGTTTTAGAACAGATGATGTATTTGTATGAGCAGACGGAGCAATATGATAAATTGTTGAAAATAAGCGAAAAAGGGACGGATTTGTTTCCGAATCAGGCGAGTAGTTTTTATTTTCAAGGGGTTGCCAATGCTCGATTGGGCAAATGGAATGATGCTTTCACGCCTTTGGAGCAGGCATTGATGATGTCTTCTAAAAAGCCACCTTTGAAACACGATGTTTTGTTGGAGTTGGGCGCGGCGTATAATAAGGCGGGGCGTGTCGAAAAATCAGACAAAATGTTTGAAGATGCGTTGAAATTGAATCCAAAATCGCCTTTTGCTTTGATGAAATATTCGATTGTGTTGGCGGGGCGCAGTGGTTCGACGGAAAAAACGCGTTTGATGACGGGCGAAGCGTTAAAAATGACGCAATCTGCCGACCCTAATATATTAAAATTATATGGTGACTATCTTTTCAAGACGGGCGCGAAGGAAGAAGCGTTGAAATACTGGTTGCTTGCGAAAGAAAAAGGGGATAAAGCACCGAGTTTAGAGAAAAAAATTAAAGACAAAACGTTTGAATAATGAATATTTCGATTGTCATCCCTTTGCTCAATGAGGCGGAATCTTTACCTGAATTGACGGCTTGGATTGCTCGTGTGATGGAGCAAAATAGTTATACTTATGAAATTTTATTTATAGATGATGGCAGTCAAGATGATTCTTGGCGGGTCATTGAGCAGCTTTCGGCGCAGAATCCGAATGTTTGTGGGATTAAATTCCGACGCAATTATGGTAAATCGGCGGCTTTAAATACGGGTTTTGCGGCGTGTCATGGTGATGTGGTCGTTACAATGGACGCGGATTTACAGGATAGCCCAGATGAAATTCCAGATTTGTATCGGATGATAACCGAAGAAAATTTTGATTTGGTGTCGGGTTGGAAGCAAAAACGATATGATCCATTGTCTAAAACCCTTCCTACCAAATTATTTAATGCAGCAACGCGGCGTTTGAGTGGGATTCAGTTGAATGATTTCAATTGTGGCTTGAAGGCGTATAAGCAAACGGTGGTCAAAAGTATCGAGGTGTATGGCGAGATGCACCGGTATATTCCTGTGATTGCGAAATGGTCGGGTTTTACGAAAATCGGGGAGCGGGTCGTGCAACATCAGGCGCGCAAATATGGGACGACGAAATTTGGTTTGGAGCGTTTTGTGAATGGCTTTTTGGATTTATTGTCGATTACTTTTGTGGGAAAATTTGGTCGTCGCCCGATGCACTTTTTCGGAACGATGGGAACTGTAATGTTTACTGTGGGCTTTTTGGCTGCATTATACATAGGGATTAATAAAATGCGTTATGTTTGGCGGCAGATTCCTGCTCCGAAGGTGGTGGATAATCCTTGGTTTTTCATTTCGTTGACGACGATGGTGTTGGGTACGTTGCTGTTTATCGGTGGTTTTTTGGCGGAATTGATAGCGCGTACTTCGCCTGTGCGGAATTGGTATGTGGTGGAGAAAAAAATTGGGGCGGTTTGAATTGGGATTAAATAGGATTTTTTTGGGATTAAATGGGATTGATTTCTAAGATTTTTAGGATTTTTATTCTTGTTCTAAAAAAAAATCCCAAAAATCCCAAAAATCAATCCCATTTAATCCAAAAAAAATCCCATTTAATCCTAATTCCAACGGCTATTCAATGAATATCGTCATCATCGGCAACGGCATCAGCGGCATCACGGCGGCTCGTCATATTAGAAAATTGAGTAATCATTCGATTACGGTCATTTCGGACGAATCGGATTATTTTTTTGCGCGCACTGCGTTGATGTATGTTTACATGGGGCATCAACGTTTCGTGGATACGCAACCTTATGAAAATTGGTTTTGGCAAAAAAATAGAATTGACCTTCGTAAAGGACGGGTCGATTCAATTGACTATATCCATAAACAATTGATTTTCAATGATAAACAAGTTTTAAGTTATGATAAATTAATCCTTGCAGTTGGCTCAAAACCGAATCAATTAGGTTGGTCTGGGGCAGATTTAGATGGAGTTCATGGGTTGTATCATCTTCAAGATTTGGAGGCGATGGAACGGCATACGCAAAATGATTTAAAACAAATTGTTATTGTCGGAGGTGGATTGATTGGTGTTGAAATGGCAGAAATGTTTCATTCGAGGAAACGACATGTCACTTTTTTGGTTAGAGAAAGTCGTTTTGGACATCATATTTTGCCCGCCGAAGAATCGAATATGATTTATCGGCATCTGATAAAACAGGGGATTGATTTGCGTTTAAATACGGAATTGAATTGTATTTTGGATGATGGAACGGGTAAGTGTCGTGCGGTGCTTACGAATCACGGGGAAGAAATACCTTGTCAATTTGTGGGTTTGACCGCAGGAGTTCGTCCTAATGTTGATTTTTTAAAACATAACACCTTGATAATCAATCATGGTATTGTTGTAAACGATTTTTTAGAAACGAATCTTCCCGATGTTTATGCGATTGGGGATTGCGCGGAAATCGCTCATCCACAAGTAGGGCGACGACCGATTGAAGCGGTTTGGTACACGGGGCGGATGATGGGGGAAACGGTTGCCTATAATGTTTGTGGAAAAAAAGTGCTTTATCGTCCTGGGATTTGGTTTAATTCGGCTAAATTTTTTGATATTGAATATCAAGTTTATGGTGATATTGCTCCAATTTTGCCGTCGCATCAAGAAACGATTTATTGGGAGCATTTTGACGGTGAAAAATCAATTCGATTGGTTTTTGACAAAAATTCAAAACAAATTATTGGTTTTATTTTAATGGGCATTCGTTATCGCCAAGTGGTTTGTCAAAAATGGATTCAACAAGGTACGCACGTCGAAAAAGTGTTAGAACAATTGTCGTTAGCGAACTTTGACCCTGAATTTTTTGCCGTTTATGAACCGCAATTGTTGAAAAAATATGCTGAAAAAACTGGGAAAACCATTCAAAATCGTTCAAAAAGAGGATTAAATGCTGTTTTGAAATTTTTAATTTTTGGAAATGCGTCCATATTACTTATTTTTGTATTTTTGGGGTTTGTGGCTGGGCAGTGCGCAAGGGCAAACGCGGTTTCGTGCGTATGTTTTTTTGTCGGATGAGTGTCCGATGTGTCAAGGTTATGCCCCCGTTTTGAATCAATTATCGCTTGATTTCGCTGCACAAGGGGTGGCATTCATCGGCGTTTTCCCCAATTATTACGCAACAGATTCGGCTATCGCTGTTTTCCGAAAGGATTATGAGGTGCTTTTTGAGCTGCAACGCGATAGTGGATTCGTGTTGACGAACCGTTTTGGCGCGACGATTACGCCACAAGTGGTTTTAGAAGCGGTTACAGGACAGGTTTTGTATTCGGGGCAGATTGATAATGCGTATTTTCGGGCGGGCAAACGGCGCGGCACGACTTCTGATTTTTATTTGCGCAATGCCATTCAATCTGTTTTGAATTCTAAGCAAGTTCCTTTGAACAGGACGCAACCGATTGGTTGTGTGATTGTTAAAGATTAATCTTAGTACGTGACAAAAAATACTTTTCATCACAGATTGAACAGATTCCACGAGATTTTCACAGATTTTTTTTGATTTTCAATGCTTAAAATCAAAAAAAATCTGTTAAAATCTCGTGGAATCTGTTCAATCTGTGCCGAAAATTATTTTTGTCACGTACGGAGAAGATTAATAATAATTTTCCAACTCGGAAATAGCTGAAATTTTAAGTCCTCATCATTTGTCATTCCATAGAAAACATGAAAAAGTTTCTTTTACTCGCATTAATTACTGCTGCGTTGCCGATGCTGCGCGCCCAGAACCCGAATTGGGCTGAAAATATTGCCCCCATTTTGTATAAAAATTGTGCAAAATGCCATCAACCCAATGGCGTTGCGCCGTTTTCGTTGTTGACGTATGACGACGCTTATCGCAATCGGTCGGGTATTAAAACATCGGTGGTCTCGAAAACGATGCCGCCTTGGTCGCCAGACCCGAATTATAACCATTTTGCGAATGAACGCATTTTGAGCAATGCGGATATTATGGCGATTACAACGTGGGTCAATGCGGGCGCGCCTCAAGGCAATTTGGCGAACGCGCCTACGCCACCGACTTTTGCGGTGGGCGGCGACATTGTGAATCCAGATTTAGTGTTGACGATACCGACTTACACGGTCAATACGGCGACGGATTTATATCGGTGTTTTGTGTTGCCGAGCAAGTTGGTGGGCGATAGGTTTATCACGAGTTTAGAGGTGATTCCGGGGAATCGGCGGATTGTGCATCACGTATTGGCGTTTCAAGATTCCACGAACACGCCTGCGCAACTGGATGCGGCGGATCCTGCGCCCGGTTATACCAATTATGGCGGTGTCGGTTCGAGCGCGGCGCAATTGGTGACGGGTTGGGTGCCTGGTCAAGGTGCCATAAATTATCCGCAAGGCATGGGCATTCGGTTGACTTCGGGGACGAATTTGGTCTTGCAAGTGCATTATCCGAGTGGGATTGTGAATCAGCGCGATAGTACAAAAATTGTTTTAAAATTCGCGCCTGCAAATGCAACCGTCCGTGAATTGTATGTTAAGCCGATTTTGGCACATGTGCCCTACTTTTTAACGAACGGACCGTTAGAAATTCCTGCCAATCAGACGAAAACGTTTATAGAAAAGTTGGTTTTGCCGCGTGATGGCTCTTTTTTGAGCATCGCGCCGCACATGCACTTGATTGGGCGGCGGACGAAAGTATTTGCCGTGACTCCGAAGGGCGATACGACGCGCTTGATTAATATCCCAGATTGGGATTTCAATTGGCAGGGTGCTTATACGTTTCGCAAAGTGATGAAATTGACCGTCGGTACGACGCTGTTTGCGGAGGCTTTTTACGATAATACGTCGAATAATCCCTATAATCCAAATAATCCGCCTCAACTCGTCGTGCGCGGCGAAGGCACGAAGGATGAAATGATGTTAAATTATTTTACTTTTATGGAGTATCGGGCGGGCGATGAAAACATCGTTTTGGACTCGACTCCCATCGTGAATTCGACTTTTGAAGCGTTGAAACGGGAGCGATTGTCTTTGATTTGCCACCCAAATCCTGCACAAACAGCGATGAATTTAACTTTTCAATTGCCGAATGATGGTTTTGGAAATATTGATATTTTTGCGATGAATGGGGTTGCCGTTAAGAATGTAACGCGGGCACAACGGTTTACGCAAGGTGAAAATAATATATCTATTTCGACCAGTGATTTAGCGGCGGGGATGTACTTGGTTCGGTTCAGTTCGGAAACGATGTATGGCGTGCAACAATTTATTCGAGTGGAATGATTGTGGGGTACTTGGAATTGGGATTAAATGGGATTTTTTTGGGATTAAATGGGATTGATTTTTAGGGTTTTTTGGGATTTTTCATTTTTAGGTTATACTTTGGGATACCTTGGGATACGAATGGATGTACGGATTTTACGGATTTCACGAATTGGTACGGATTTTTTATTTTTTTTTGCTTGGGTTTAGAGCATGAATTCCAAAAAAAATCTGTACCAATCCGTGAAATCCGTAAAATCCGTACATCCATTCGTATCCCAAGGTATCCCAAGGTATAACCTAAAAATGAAAAATCCCAAAAAAATCCTAAAAATCAATCCCATTTAATCCCAAAAAAATCCCATTTAATCCCAATTCCAACCGTTCGTACGATTTTTTACAATCTTCGTCGTTAATAATCCCCGATTTATCCAGCGACGGAAATTATTTTTTATACATTTGGGTTGTTACAAATGTAAACGTTGCGAAAAATCAAATTCAATTCAATGCTTATGAAACCAATCTGCTTTAACCGCGCCTGCCGCTACGTACAAGGCAATTGCGGCGATACGGACCCGCCTTTTGAATCATAATCGATTCATTATCAAATTTTTATGCAATTTTAATTTCCATAAATCATGTTAGAAACATTGATTCATTATTGGTGGTTGCCCACCCTTATCGTCGGTCTATTGGCGTATCGGTTGATATTTCAATTATTCGGCATCATCATCATTCCCGAAGATAAAACGGGTTTGGTCACGAAAAAATTTGTTTTATTTGGCGATAAAAAGGAATTGCCGAGTGGCAGAATCATCGCTACAGAAGGCGAAGCGGGTTTTCAAGCGCAGGTGTTGGCTCCAGGTATCTATTTTTGGAAGTGGATTTGGCAATATGAAATCACTTTACAACCGTTGACCATCATTCCAAGTGGTCAAATCGGTCTTATCGTGGCAAAAGATGGGGTGGAATTGCCAAGTGGTCGGATTTTGGCGCGCCGTGTGGATTGTGATTCGTTTCAAAATGCAGAAGATTTTTTGAAAAACGGGGGGCAAAAAGGTCGTCAAGCGGCGTATATTACGGCGGGTTCGTATCGGATTAATACGTTTTTGTTTGAAATATTGGTTGCCAATATGACCAAAATCGAGGAAAATAAAGTGGGGATTATCACGACTTTGGACGGTGTGGCGGTGGATAGCGGACATATCGCGGGTAAAATCGTCCCTGAAAATCATAATAATTTCCAAGATGCGAATTTGTTTTTGAATGCGGGAGGGAGTCGCGGTTTGCAACAACAGATTATTTTGGCGGGTTCGTACAATTTCAATCCTTGGTTTTTGCAAGTCGAGCAGGTCGATATGGTGATGATTCCGATTGGTTATGTGGGCGTTGTGAACTCGTATGTCGGTCCCGAAGGGAAAGACGTTTCGGGAGACGATTTCAAACATGGTAATATTGTCGCACGCGGTTGTAAAGGCGTTTGGTCAGAACCTTTGGGTCCGGGCAAATATCCGTTGAATCCGTATATTATGAAAGTGGAACTCGTGCCAACTACGAATTTGGTGTTAAACTGGGCATCGGCGCGCACAGAATCGCATAATTTAGACCGTCATTTATCGACGATTACGGTTCGTTCCAAAGATGGTTTTCCGTTTAATTTGGATGTTTCCCAAATTATTCATATCCCATCTTACGAAGCACCAAAGGTTATTGCGCGATTTGGGACGATGGCAAATCTTGTAAGCCAAGTGTTAGAACCGACGATTGGCAATTATTTCCGAAATTCGGCGCAAGATGCGGATGTGATTTCGTTTTTGACGGGTCGGAAAGAGCGTCAAAACTCGGCGAGAGAGCATATTCAACGGGTTTTGGAACAATATAATGTCAATGGGGTCGATACGTTGATTGGAGATATTGTGCCGCCCGACTCGTTGATGAAGACGTTGACCGACCGTAAAATCGCCGAAGAACAAAAAGTGACCTACGAAACGCAACGCATGGCGCAAGAAACGCGTCAATTGTTGGAGAAGGAAACGGCGATTGCGGATATTCAAAAACAGATGGTTCAAGCGCAACAAGGGGTTCAAATTGCGGAACGGACGGCGGATGCGGCGGTCAAAAAGGCAAATGGGGAAGCGGCGAGTATCAAAGTGCAAGCGGGTGCGGAATCCGAACGCGTCCAATTGATTGCTCGTGCCGAAGCAGAGAAATTGCGGATGATGGGTAATGCCGAAGCCGAACGGACGCGTGTAACGGGTGAAGCGGAAGCGTTGAAAATCTTGGCAATCGGTAAATCGAATGCGGAAGCGTATCAATTACAAGTGGAAGCGATGGGCGGCGAACAATTTACGCGGTTGAAAATCGTGGAAATCATTGGTAAAGAAGGCGTTAAGATTATTCCAGACATTCTTATCAATAACAATGGTACAGGCGGCGGCAGTTCAATAGTGGATTTATTGGGCGTGAAAATGTTGGAAAATTGGAAAAAAGAAGACAAAAAAGAGTAGATTGAATTAGGAATAATAGAAAGTAAGGGGTCAAGCGCGTTATGTGCTTGATTCCTTCTTTTTTTTGGTGCTTCTTTCACTAAGTAGTTTGACAAAATTATTTTAAAGTAAAATTAAATGGGCTAAAATTGATTTTCAAGTCATTACCCACTGCCATTAAGGCGAGTTGTACTGCGTAAGTTAATGTTTCAAAAGAGTGATAATC
>JBDKKX010000150.1:0-10429 GCA_039795795.1 Bacteroidota bacterium
TCCCAAAAATCCCAAAAAATCAATCCCATTTAATCCCAAAAAAATCCCATTTAATCCTAATTCCAAGATTCCAAATTCCAAAGCTATTTCATTGATACAAATCGCTTCGTAAAGGCTTTACCATTGCTGATAATAGTCAACATATAAATACCATTTTGCAATTGTAAATCTTCCAAATTCAATAATTTAGTAGGTGCATTCACTTTATCAATCTTTTCCGTGTAAATCGCTTCACCAATGGTATTATAAACGAAAATATCAACTGGTTTCCCATTAAACAACTTCATATTGATATGCAAATCCCCAACCGTCGGATTCGGCGAAAGTCCAAATTCACTTTCAAACGAAAAATTCAATCGCCGAACAGGACTTGCGACCACAGAACCATCCCGCCGACGCACCGTCAACCGATAAAAATTATCCCCTTCCAAAGGAGTCTTATCCCGTTCCGTAAAGACCAACAACGTCCGAGTCGTATCCACACTCGGCACCGTAAACAAAGGCGTGTATAACACACCATCCGAAGAACGCTCCATAATATATTCCTGATTTTCAGGATGCGTATTATTCACCAAAGTCAACACAGCTTCTCCTTCTTTTGGATACGGTTCAAATTCCAAAACATCACGCCGATTGCTGATAAACAAAGGATTCACCACCGTCGGACAACCAAAAACTTGTACTTCTGACAAATTGATTTGTCCAAAAGCCACCCGTTGAATCCGAACATACCGTCCCCGCCGATTCGCCGAAACCACCGTCGGACTACTTACATTCCCCGTTTGCAACTGACTCCAAACCCCCGTTTGCACCAACACTTCCGATAAAATAGGCGATTTAAAAGGCACTTCCGACATCAACACATAATAATTATTCAAAACATCCGTCACCCCATTCGGACGATTATAAATTCTAATATCCGTCGTGTTGTAAACCCCGCCTAAATCAATATCTAACCAAGCACTTACTTCTCGCGTCGTCCGCGCTACGGTCGTCAAATCCCCATCTAAAATGTATTGAGCCCCCACCGCAGCATAATACGTCGAAGAAAAAGTAGCCGTTTTCAAAAGTGCCACATTAATCGGCAACGCACAAGACGCATTGGATCCCGTTACATTCACTTGAAAAGAACACGTTTTTTGCGTCGCACAAGCATCTTGCGCTTGATACGTCACCGTCGTTTGTCCAATCGGAAACAAAGAACCCGAGGGCAATCCAACCGTTTCCGATAACAAAACCCCATTATTACAAACCCGTTCCAATACAAATTGCTTTAATACTTGACTATTCCCCGTTCCCCACATGCCATTCCAACTAAAAAGCATTACATAATCCCGTCTAACCGATTGATTCATAACGGGTTCGCCATTATCCCAACGATTGAAAGTAACTGGTGAGCCATCCACCCAACGAAAATTACCTTCCACCACCGAAGCACTCAAACCAATGTAAACCGCATTCCCAGCACCAATCCCAGCTTGAATCGCTGCATTTTGTTCCAAAGTCGTAATCACTGCCAAATTCCCACCTGCTGCTTGACAAGCGGCTTTCGCCCCCGCCCAATCCGAATTGTTTGTGGACAAATAATATTCCCGATTCCCCACTCGACTCAAAAATTTAAATCCAGCTATCGGCGCGCCATTACAAGCCGAAAGACAATTCGTAGCAACCGTCGGTGTATTCCAAGTGGCAACAGCACCAATCGCCCCTGCATTTGCCGCAAGATTAATGTTAGCAGGGCATTGCAAAGTTAGACCACCCGTAGCCACCGTACCCCGACAGGTACAATCACTTTGAACGATGTCATTAGTGGTCAATGCGTTCCCATCATCACACGCATCTCCAAAATTCTTTTGAAGCGCGGGACAATTCCAAACCGTTGCAAGCGTCACCGAAATACTATCCGATTTGACACGACAGCCCTCCGCATTCCCAATTTCCACTTGATATTGACCCGATGTCGTTGCCGTAAAAGCATTGTTTGTAGCACCCGCAATGCTTACATTGTTTAAAAACCATTGATAATTGCTGGACAAAGGTGCAGTCAGTGTATTGCCCGAACGCGCTATAATTGGTTTGGGCAACGTTTGCAACGTACGCGTCGTGATAATCGTGCTATCACAACCCCGACTATTGCGCAAAACCACTGAGGTCGTACCCACCAAAGCAGGATTACAAGTCGTTGAATTTAAACGAATTACATCTGGAACACAAGCATTTTTAAGCCTAAAATGCGCTGTAAGTCCTAACGGACCAAAAAGCACAATATTCACCGAATCCGTCGTCCCGTAAACAGGGTCAGACCAACCCACAAATTCATAACCCGGTGCAGGAATCGCTTTCAACGGAATCCGCACGCGTGTAAAATATTTCCCCACAAAAGGCATCCGATTCCCCGCCAAAGTCAATGTATTTAATTGTAATGAACCCGCATTTGCAGGAGACACATCCAACGTTAGATTATTAACCCCCGTAATTTCGTTACGCAAAATATCATCTTGCAAAAAATGGTTATAAACCATATCGGGGCGTGCATTTGAAAACTCGCGCATATGTTGCAAATTCACATTCCACACATCTGGAAAATAAGGAGCCCCCCAACGAGTAGCATGTTTTTCCATTTCTGGCTTATACAAGGTTTCAAACTGATCCACTCGCCCAATGATACGCGTTGGTGTAAACGCCGAATTCATCATATCCGCCATCCGATTGATAAATCTACGCCGAAAACCAGGATTTTGCCAACATTTTTCAAAGAGAACGGGTTCTGTTACCCCAATTTTATACGGCTCCACTTTACCCAAATTTCGGATACGCGCCAACGTATTTTGACTTGCATCTCCTGTATTCCAACCTTGCGGCGTAAACAAGCCCATCGTAAAATCAAAATCAAAACACAACCATTTCCATTTATCCGTCCCATTGCGCAACTTGAATCGACGCATATTATTCGTCAACCAATCCTCATTATCCATGTATAGATTTATAATCGTATAATCTATAAAATTCGCCATATCCATCTTCGTGGACAAAGCGGCAAAATCCGCATCACTCGCGTATTGATTCGGCGTAGGATTGCCAATATCCCCTAAAACTTCATTTCTAAACCGAAACCAAGCCAACGAATCCCCATTTTTCGTCTCAAAAATCGTTAAATCATTCTCCACCAAATCATATTGCGTGCTTGTCCAACCCAAATGTTGTTCAATATAAGGAGTCGTCATCCGTTCCCGAATGTTGTGAATGCCCCAATATTGCCCATTGAAATACACCACCGCAGGGCGAAAACCTTGCATATACGTTTCTGGTTTGCGCATAAAACCATTCAAATCCTGTACATCCCGAAACAAACCACTGACCAAAGCATCTCGAAATTGCGTTACGCCCCAATCCTGCCCAGAACTGTGCAATACAAATCGTTTATAACTCGTGTACGGCAAATCGGGAAACACGGGATAAGGAATCGTTGCGCCCCCCAAAGCAGCTTTTGGCTTAATATCCAACGACTTTTGCGGCAAACTCGCACTCGTTGACCCTTGAATGCTCGCAGAAATCAACATGGAAAAAGCAGCTGTATTGTTATTGGGTTCAAATAATTCCACATTGGTTCTCACATCAATCGGTTTCAAATACTGAATGTACATGCCCGTATCTTTATTAAAAAAATCTGAATTCTTAAAACTCAGTGCTACAATCGGAAACGTATGATTGACACCAAATAAGTAAGTATGCGTTGTGATTTTAGATGCCGTCAGACCCGCAGCAACGGTTTTGGCTCGAAGCGGCGTATTCGCACTAATGTTAATCGGTGCACTGTAAACACTGGAAGCATTGGTGGGTTCGGAACCGTCTAAAGTGTAATAAATGGTCGCTCCTGCGGTTGGAGTCGATAGGTTGACGGTTATCGGAGCATTGAATCGACCGCCTGCGACGGAGGCAACTGGCGGTGCTGCCACTTGTGCAAATGCAGTAATGCCGTAAAGCGTTAGTACAACACTCCATACTTGCCGTTTGAGGAATGAAGAAGTCTTGGAAAGAGGACTCATAGGTTTGCCTGTTAATTATTTATGAATAGGATTTTAAGATATATTTTTGTAAAAGTATATGAAGTTTTTTGTAATTATGAACAAAGATAGTTACAAATTGGGTAAAAAACAAAGTGTGAAAGGGGGAATTAGCCCGTTTTGTACAAAAATACCATACATCTGGTAGCTTGAATTAGGAGGAAGGAAGTGTTTGTATAAATTATGATACGATAGCAATACCACATTCCATTAAAAAAATTTTCAATTCTTCTTTTCTTGAAGGAAATTGGAATCCAACTTGCGGCAAGTTTGAAACTTGCCGCAAGTTAAAAGTTAAAAGACTTAAAAATATCTAAAAAATTGATTTTCAATTTTTTAAATTTCAGCAAGTTTGAAACTTGCCACAAGTGGAGCTTTTTATTTTAATGAAATTCTGCCCTTCCACCCAAAGTACGGATGAGCCATCTTTTTTTGTCGTAAATTTTATAAATAGTCCCCGATTTAGTGTACAACGTTGTTTTATCCCCAAAAGCGAATTGGCGTAAACAAGGTGTTTGATGCTGGCGTTTTTGTTTTTTATTTTTATTAAAAATGAAAAACGAATCACCTTAATAATGAATCCATTTTAGGTTTTAACATTTTCAAGAATTCACGATTATAAATTTCAACTCCATATTGATTTAAATGAACATCATCATAATAATGTAAAGAATCGTCTAACATTTGATTATTATTAAAGTTATATAATGCGCCAAAATTTTCAATATTACTTATAAATTTTTCATTATTTTTTATTGTTTTATACCGATTAGATGTTATTGGCGGATAAACAAAGAAAAATTTTTGTTTTGACTCTTCAAAAATTTCTTTAATTTCATTAAGTGCTTTAAGTTGATTTTTATCAAAAATATGGAATAGAATAGGTGGCGTAAAATGTTTATAATAAGCTATTTTTCTTTCTACAAAACCACCTTTGATATATTGCTGGTCATTGTCAATTATCTCATTATTTTTAGGCAAACGGGTTTCATTCAAAAAAATATACAAATACGTATTGTACAATTTTAAGTCATTTACCTCAAATAACATGTCTATATTTAATTTTCCAGATAAATAGTGGTTGGAAATAAGCTCAGTAGCAGACTCTACTCCATTTTTAGATGAGGTAACAAAAGGATCAATTGCATAAATAACTAATTTTGGCTTTATTTTATTTAAATATTGTTTTAATAAATATTTCGTTTGGATAGGTGTTTGAGAACTAGTCCCTAAGTTAAATGTATTATATCCAAATGAATTGAAAATCCGAACATCAAATCCACGATAACAAAGGGAGGATCCTATAAATAAAATATCAATATTTTTTACATGCTGTACTTCTTGTGACCGTAAAGAAGATGTCTGTTCTTTTACAAATCGGATATTAGAAGAAAACCGAAGTTCTGGGACCAAACTCCAAACAATAAAAAGTCCTAAAAAAAAAGGGATGAAAAATACAATAAATTGTGCTATGTTTTTTATAAAATTATTCATGAATTTAAAATTGAAAATAAATAAATTTGATACCATCACCTATGCCATACAAAGCAATTAGAAATATAATGAATGAATAAAAAGACCATCGAATAGGCTTTGCATAACTATCAAACAATGTTTCTAATGCATGCTTATTGTCTTTGCCAACCCATTCTATGATAACAAAAAATGTAATAAGTGTTATATAAATCCAATTAGACAATCCCGCACCACGAGGTATAGCAAAAAAAGTTTTAGAAAAAATCGTTTTATACATTGATATTGATTGAGCTAAACTATCAGAACGGAAAAAAAAATAGGTAGATCCAACTACCATGAATACTGTAACCATCTGTATTAACGCTCTAAAATCAGGAATCAGAGCCTTTCTTTTAATATGCGTGGGCATTACTATACTTTTACTTTGTTTCATCAGTGTTTCAATTATTAATAATACAGCATTGAGTATTCCCCAAATGATGAATGTCCATTTGGGTCCATGCCATAAACCGCTAATAAAAAATACAATTAATATATTTCTTATTTTCAAAAATAATCCATTGCGCCCACCACCTAATGGAATATATATATAATCTCTAAGCCAAGAAGATAAAGAGATATGCCAACGCCGCCAATTATCTTCAAAACTTGTGGCAAACAAAGGAAACCTAAAATTTTGCATTAACTGGATACCAAATAAACGCGCAACGCCAATAGCTATATCAGAGTAGCCAGAAAAATCACAATAAATTTGAAAATAGAAAAGCAGACCGCCTAAAAAAATTGTACTTCCAGGCAAACTTTCGTAATTTTTAAAAATATTATCAACAAGAAGACCGCAATTATCAGCAATAACCAATTTTTTGAAAAAACCCCACAACATCTGTCTTAAACCATCCGTTGCGTAGATTGAATTAAATATTCGACTTTGTTTTATCTGAGGGAGTAAATGAGTTGCTCTCTCAATTGGACCCGCTACAAGCAGTGGGAAAAAACTGACAAATAAAGCATAAGTGACGAAACTCTTTTCTGGATTAATTCGATTATAGTAAATATCAATTATGTAAGATAAACCATGAAATGTATAAAAAGATATTCCGATTGGTAAAATAATGTTCAGCATCCAAATATTTGTGTGTATGCCAAAGAGTAAAAGTAAATCGGTGAAAGATTCTATAAAAAAGTTAAAATATTTGAAAAATGCTAAAAAACCAACATTAATGCAGACACTTGCCCACAACCAAATTTTTTTATTCATTTGGTTGGTAGAAGCAGCTATTTTCAGACCTGCATAATAATCTAATAAAGTTGAAAATAAAAGTAAAAAAACAAAACGCCAATCCCAACAGCTATAGAAAAAGTAACTTGACAATAGAAGAAATGAGTTTTGTATTTTCAAGTGCTTGTTAAAAAGAAACCAATAACCAATAAAAACTATTGGTAGAAACAAAGCAAAATTTGTGGAATTAAATAACATAGGATTGTTTTATATAGTTGAAAATTAAAAAAAACATAAGCAGTGAACCTGAATTCCAAAGGAACAAAAAAATATATAAAAAGTTTAAAAATAAACGTTTAAATTTTATTCTCGTTTGATGTTTTTTTTATTTTTGCTTGCATCGAACACTTGCACTGACGCATTGCCCCGCAGTCGAGCCTTTGTGTTGGGGTTTGCGGGGAGTTGCCGCGCAGTGCTTTGTTCGCAACAGTATTTTTAAATATTATTATCTCCTCAACTGAAAGGACTTTACCAATCATATTTTTTAAGAATCGCTTCCACTTTTTCAAGGGACAATTGAAGAGCAATTGCAATATTTTCGGGGCTAACCCCAACCCCATGAAACCCTAATACGGCATCTCGTTTCGTTTTATCAATAATCTCTTGAGCATCAATCTCAATGGTGTGATTTCGGCTCGCAATACTATGGAGATGATTCAGATACGCATTATATTTTTTGCGTTCCTCGTCCGAAAGTTTCATCGAATCCAATTTCTCATTCGCTTCTTGGATTCCTTTGGCTCGAAACGAGTCTTTAATTTTGGCGTGTTTGAGAAAATACACCCATTCATCTAAGGTATCCTTGATTTTATTCCGAAACTTGCCCGTTTTAATAATCCAATATTCGGGAAAAATCTCATAAACCTTTGCCTGGTTATAGGCTTGTTGTTGCTTGGGGGACAGTCCCAGGATCTCTCCGCCATGAAGTCCTTTGAACTGCGTCGTGCCATGATACACATAATCGTCCCCTTGTCCCAAATCAAAGTACGCTATCGTGATGGAAATCACTTTCTTCACTTGAGCATACGCCTGACTTTCTTTCATATGTTCGGCAATGGACTTGGAAACGCCAAACAAAATCCGATGAAAATAATCATATTCTTGCGTACTTTGAATCTCAATGATGATGAGTTCCCCTTTCGCATTTTCGATGAGAATATCGACACGGTTAAATTTGTCATCTTCCGTTTCTTTATTGGCTTCACTTTCCAGAATTTGGCGAATCTGAACGTTGTAACCCAATAATTCCGACAAAAAGCCTTCTACGATGTCGAAATTGGCTTTATGGCGAAGCATTTTTTTCATCGCCCAATCGAATCGAATTAATTTTTTGGACATAGCATGATTTTTTTGCAAAGGTAACTCAAATTATCATACGACACGTCTCTTTTTTGGGAAACCGGAACCTAAAATTTTTGCAAGACCAATTTCCCCGTTTCGTTTCGGAGGAGTACTATTTGTAAACCCTTTGCCCTAAATTCCATTTGTACAAATCCAATTTGACCTCTAAGAAAATCTTAAAATACCCACAACTCTTTAATTGAAAGCCAGTTCAATATTATGTATATATAAAATATGGTTGCGAACACTTGCACTGACGCATTGCCCCGCAGTCGAGCCTTTGCGTTGGGGTTTGCGGGGCATTGGCGGCAGTGCCATTGTTCTCGGTAGTTTTTTTAAATATTTATTACCTCCCCAATGGAAAACAATGCTTAAGAACCCTTTAAAAGAATCTTTTTAAAAAAAATCCATAAAAAATTATTTATTTCCCGATATACTTGGAATTAAGTATTTTTATTCCATACCTTTGCGGAATAAAATCATCTTAATTTCGGAATTATGGCAAAAACCAGAAAAATTGAAGTCCAAGGAGTCGTAATCAGCGTTTCCGAACGTAATGAGGACGACTTTATCTCCCTCACGGATATTGCAGCAGGATTTGAAGGCGGCTCCGCCCTTATTGAAAAATGGCTGCGCAATAAAAACACGCTCGAATATCTCGCCGTTTGGGAACGGTTGAATAATGCTCTTTTTAATTCCCCCGAATTCGAGGGAATTAAAAACGAAGCGGGAACCAATCGCTTTATGATGTCTGCCAAACAATGGATTGAAAAAACCAAGTCCATTGGGATTGTGGCGAGTGCGGGGCGGTACGGCGGCACTTATGCGCATAAAGACATTGCGATTGAATTTTGTGCGTGGATTAGTCCCGAATTTAAATTGTTGCTCATCCGCGAATTTCAACGCTTGAAACAGCAAGAGGCATTGCAGAGCAATCAAGAATGGGACTTAAAACGAACCTTATCCAAAGTTAATTATCGAATTCATACCGAAGCGATTAAGGACCACTTAATTCCCGAATTAAATCTTTCCAAACATCGAGAAGGACTCATTTATGCCGATGAAGCCGAATTATTGAATTTAGCTTTATTCGGGATGACTTCCAAAGAATGGAGACAAAAAAATCCAGACTTAACGCTCAAAGGCTTGAATATTCGAGATTATGCGGACTTACATCAACTGACGGTCTTATCCAATTTAGAAAGTTACAATGCGATTATGATCAATAAAGGCATGGATAAGCAAACTCGCTTAATGGAACTCAACGAAACCGCAATTCATCAATTGAAAATCTTGCAAACCATGCAAACCCAGACCTTTGATAAATTGAAAAGTCCCAACTTAAAACGAGGGAACTCTCCGAATCTCGAAGCCCCAAAAGGGACCGAGTAGCAAAGGAGATCCGCAAAGGAGTTCGAATTCGACTTGTGGAACGAACTTTTGCAGGACTTATCTACCCCAATTTCGTTTTGTACGAATGGAATTTGTAAGATTCCTGCCTCGAATTCCATTCGTACAAATCTAGCTTTTCCACCGTGAAAATTCACAATGGCTCCACAACTCATTAGCGGAGAGCCAGTTAATACTTATGTATATATAAAAAATTACCGAGAACGATCGCACTGACGCACACCCCGCGCCGTCGAGCCTTTGCGTTGGGTTGCGGCGCGGGGTTGTCGGCAGTGCTATTGTTAGCAGCATATTTTTTTAGAATATTATTCTCTACCGAACTTCAAACCGGTACTCAACTGTTCCGCGATTTTTTCAAGCCTTGCAAATTTGTGATTCCATTTGGGCTAATCATAAAGCCAATCCGAATAGGGTTTTAAAACAGAGCTGCTGTGAAAGCAAATCAGTAGAACGAAAAAAACGAGATACAATCCTGCAAAAAAGCCAAACGATGAATCGGTGTTTTTCGTTTTGAATGAATGAATCAGACTGAAGAGCCATACAGGAATACTTGCCATACTTAAGAGTTCCATCCCGAGGACTCCAGCCGTCCATCCCGTGATTTGCAACGAAGAAGGATCGGGGCTTTTGCTATAAACAGGGATTTCTCCCAAATGGAGGGCAACCAATCCAAAAAGACTTAAACAGCCCAAAAACCAAAGGGCAGGTATCATTGAGATTAAATTAAAAACTTTCATTGTATCTTTTTTTAGGTTGAATCCTTAAATTGACGTGGTTAAAATGGTTATAAATAATTGTAAATCAATGAGTTGAAGGGATATGATTTAGAAAAAGGCATTTTAAAATATATTTATTTTTT
>JBDKKX010000151.1:0-10402 GCA_039795795.1 Bacteroidota bacterium
AACCTGCGACTTTGCGTTTTTCCAGCAATTTCCGCTTTGAAAATTTTTGAATTAGGATGCAATCGATTGCAAGGATGAAAAGGATGCTTTTCGTAAAAATTTGTATTTTTTCGACGAAAAATATCCGTTTCATCCTTGCAATCGATTGCATCCTAATTCCAACCTGCTACTAAAACGGATTTTCAAACAATTTACCTTTAATCGCCTTCGTTCCAACACTATCCGCATAACCATAGACCACAAACGTATAAGACCGCCCCGCAGACATTCTTTGTTGCGTCAGGGACAACATACTCGTTTGAGTACCACTTTTCAAAATTTTAACATTCAATCGCGCTGCGTTTGAATCTACGGTCACGGCTGTAATCGCTGAACTTTTTTTATAATCTATCGCATTGATATTCACGGCACCACCACTTAATGAAACATCGAATTGCGGGCGATTCGGCACTAAATTCACAAAACGGACATTCGCAATACTCGGTTTAGGAGTCGAATAAACATCTTCCAAGACCAGCGAACCCACTTTTGATAAACTATCCGTCGCAAATACAAAATAAGATTTGCCTTTTTCAGCCGTTACGTTCAATTCATTCAAAGCAGTTCCCGGTTTAAAGAAACTCGTAATTTTAACATTGCGCGCACCCGTTGCAATACTCACATATTTAGACGTGTCGGTTGGATAAGCCGTCCCGTATTTCAACGTATCTAATTTAGGAGTCGCTAAGAAACCCAATTGAATATCATCTAAACTAATCGCAAATTTAGAAGTATCCGCCATGGCATGAAAAAAACGAATCCGAGCCGTTTCAGGCGAAGGTAAATAAGCATCTTCACCACAACTCCAAATCCCAGCCATCATTCCGATAGCCGAACTCAATATAATAAATTTTTGAACTATTTTCATTATTATAAATCAATTGATAAATTAAATATGAATCCATTTTGCCTCGAATTAACTTAATTGAGTCATTCGAGGCAAAATAGTTATAAAAATTAGCTTAGTACGTGACAAAAATATTTTTCATCACAGATTGAACAGATTCAACGGATTTTCACAGATTTTTTTTGATTTCCAAACGTTAAAACAAAAAAAATCTGTGAAAATCTCGTTGAATCTGTTCAATCTGTGCCAAAAAATATTTTTGTCACGTACTAAGAAAAATTAGTTGAAAATATAACGAATCCCAAATTGCATCACCCACACATCGTTGATGCTGTTGCGATTCACATACGTATCGCGTAACAAAAACGTGGAAGCGGTAGCATCTGGATTGGTCACGGTTTGCGTATTTAAACGATACGTCGGTTTGCCGTCCGCACCCGTTGCAACAAAAACCAACGGTTGCGAAGCCACCAAACGATTGCCAACCCCCCAATTTTTATTCAACAAATTACCAAAATTCAAAACATCCATCCGCAATTGCAACGTATTCTTCTTTCCGTAATTTAAACTAAAATCTTTTGCAACCGAGAAATCAAACGTCGTCAACCAAGGCAATAATCCGCCATTCCGTTCCGTATATTGCCCGCGTTTGAGGGACAAATATTTATCTTGGTCAATAAATTTGTCAAAAGCCGCCGCTTGTTCCGCAGGAGTATAGGTAATATTCGTTGCGGTTACTGCATTTGGAACGAAAACCAGCTCACTCGCCGAATTCGGCACATACAACAAATCATTATTGGAAATGCCATCGCCATTCATATCGCCTCCAATGGTATAAGAATATCGACCACTTCTCAAAGCTTCAACCCCCAAAGTTAGGGTCAAACCACCGCCAAACAGACTTTCTTTCCCATAATCAAACCGATAACTCGCATAACCAATCACGCGATGCGGCAAATCAAAATCAGAAATACTGAGTGGCAAACTGTTCACACCATTCACTTGTGCCACACCGTTCACAGAGGCAATCGTCCCCCCTGTCATCAAATCCTTCGTACTTTGACGCGTGTACGCCAACATTCCTCCCCAATTCTGAGTCAATTTTTTCTCAATTTTCGCAGTCAATGCGTAATTGTAACCTTGACTCACCGAACGCATGACTAACAAATTAGCTACGTTGTCTTGAACTCGAATGGCATTCGTTGCCGCCGCGCCCGATAAACCCGATGCCCCAAAACGAGGACGCTTATCCGGTCCCACAAAACTCATTGGGGTATTCGACGCAGGCTCTAAATTGTAATTGTTATAGACAAGCGCATTAATATTTTCATTATACATCCCCTCCAAAGTCAGCATAAAACCATTGGGTAATTTGTGGTCAATCGCCAAATTGCTTTTCCAAACTTGTGGGAATTTGTAATTGGGATCCGTTATCGCCAAATCAAAAGAAGCAGGTACGGCTGGATTAGTCGGTTTAAAAGTCGCGCTCGGATCATTGGTAAAGATATTCACCTGCGTCCCCGCCGCATTCGCCAACGATTTACCCGGTACATCTATGTAACCCGTTAACACCCCATTATTACCAATTTGGTTCGACAACCAAACATACGGCGGACGACCCGTGAAAATACCGGTTCCCCCTCGAATCACTAAGGATTTATTGCCTTCCACATCGTAGTTAAAACCTAAACGCGGCTCTAACAACACTTGCGTTGCAGGCATCATGCCTGTATTGACTTGAATCGGCGCATTTCCATTGTTCGGGTCTTTGAAAAGATAATCTGCAATATATTTATTCGTCAAAGCCGTATTATCCATCGTAACAATGTTTGCACGCAAACCCAATGTAAAATTAAAACGAGGCGTTACTTGCATTTCTTCCTGACCATAAATCGCAAATGAATTTACGCCCAATACTTGTAACGGTTCCGCCCCACCCGCTAAAGCAGAATACCGATATTGGAATTTGGTGGTCGTAGCAATATTGGGTATCGTAGCAGGATTGGCTTTAAAAGCATCCGCCGCCGTATAAAAATCAGCAAGCGATTCAAAGACATACACCCCATGAGAAGCAGGAAAAAACATATTATTCGACTTAAAACGCTCATAACTCGCGCCTAACGTATAAGTAGTTTTTCCACTATAAAAACGCAGATTATCCGTTAACTGGAACGTCGTATAATTCAACTTGTTGCTGGGCGTAAAGGGGTCAAAACCTGCTGCCATATACGTCGTACCATTATTTTTAATATCAATCGTCGGAAAAAGAACTCCTGTCCCTTTATAAGCGCGGTCTTCATCTTGCAAATTGTAACTTGCAATGAATGTATTCGACATTTTTGAACCCAAAGTAGAGTTTAACTCCGCTACAAAAGACGTTGTATTATCTTTTTGATAATAGCCCGAATTTTCAAACGACATCGAGTTACTACTCAACGTTCTGCTCCCATTGCCTGCGGAAGAGGAGTTGGAAATCGGGAAATCCGCTTGAGATTTATGCTGAGAATAGCGAACATTTAATTTATTATAATCATTAATATTATAATCCAAGCGCACCAATAACTTATCGGAATTGGTCAAATAATTAAAATTCTCATATTCCCCCGTTTCATAACCAAATTTGTCCTTCAAATAAGTGCGCAATCCATCCATATCGGATTTCAATACGCGGGTCGCAATCCCCGGATTCGTAGAACCCGATGCCACATAAGGCGTACCTGGATCCACCCGACGTTGTCTTTCATAATTGGCAAAGAAAAATAATTTGTCTTTGATAATCGGACCGCCCAATCGTGCACCAATCACGTTTTCACTAAAATTAGCAATGCTAACAGGCAAATTCCGTGCATTTTTACCCACATTATCTTGATTTCGCGTCGTCATATACGCAGAACCCGAAAAATCATTATTCCCAGAACGCGTTACCGCATTCACGCCCGCACCCACAAAACCCGATTGCCGAATATCAAAAGGCGCGACATTGACTTGGATTTCCTCAATGGCATCCATTGAAATCGCTGTCGAGTTTGTCCGCCCCCCTGCTGCCGCTTGACTACCAAGCCCAAAACCATTGTTAAATACAGAACCATCAATGGTAATATTATTTAAACGGCTATCTTGTCCCGCAAAATTACGACCATTGCCTTGTGGATTGTATTTCGTGAAATCGTTCATAGAACGCGCACCAATCGTCGGCAATACTGCCAATTGTTTGCTATTGACCGTAGAAGCCGCGCCCGTTTTGGAACTGGATTCGCTTCTATCCGCCGTAACCGTGACGACATCAATCACATTTTCGTTCGTGCCCAATTGAAAACTGACATTAGTGGTCGTACCCAGTGCTGCATAAATATCTTTTGTAGCCGTTTCCTTGTAACCAACAAAAGTAGCCGTTAACGTGTACGGTCCGCCGACGCGCACCGCAGGAATAAAATATTGTCCCGCTTCATTGGTCACAGCCCCATAACGAGAACCAGACGGTACGTGCACCGCAGTCACACTCGCGCCAATCAGGGTTTCATTCGTTTTAGAATCGTAAACAACGCCTCCAATACTGGAAGTTGTGACTTGTGCGTGAAGATTGCCCGCGATTAAAATGACAAGGGCAACCCACAAAGTGCGCACCCTGTGGTTGAATGTAGTGAGATGAGTTTTTTTCATTTAAAAATGGTGGAATTAGTTAATAAAAAATTAACAATCATACATTTGCTAAGGATAATTTCGTGGCAAATATACAGAAAAGTTTGTTAATTATCCTTTAACAATGGTATTTTAGTTTAAAAAGTTGCCGAATCAACAGGCATCGGCAACCTAAAACAAGAATGTATGAAAATTAAAAATAAACTATCTTAATTATTTAAAAAAAACAGTCGTTGAAAAGAGTGCCGCGAAAGACACCCTTTTCAGACCGCATGGTACAACATGACACCCTGTTGTTTATTCTCAACCGTAAAAATCTTAATACTCAATGCCATCCCAAGGCGTTTTTGCCTCAATTTTGTCTTCCACCAACACATAATCCTTAATTGGTTTTAATATTTTGCAATGCGTCGGATAACTATGTGTAAATGGACTGTCTTCCAAATCTTCCTGATAAACCGTCAATTTAGGATTGGTTAATTCAAAATCGTCTGCATCATACTTGTACAATCGCCATGCCCCGAATTCATATTCCAAAGCCGTTTGATTTTCAACCCAATCGCCACAATTCATATAGGAAATACCGTCCTGCTCGACCATTTTGGGTGCTTTGGAATAGCCGCAAACGACGGCATTGTAGCCTTGTAGCTTGGTTTGGGCAATTAATTGCTTTTCAAAATCTTTTGTGTTCGTTTTGAAACCAAAAAATTGTTTTAAATTATGCCCACAACTTTCTAAAAAACCAATTTGCTTCATATAAGTATCGCCATTCAAAAACCAATATCGCTTATCGCCCAATTGGAGTAAAAGTTGGTCGCGCAAGAAAAAATTACCACAACTAAAATCAGAAAATCGCCGCAATGCCGCATCGGTTTCTCCTGTTAAGTAGTAAATGCGCGTACCATTCGCCAGCAGCTTTAATAATCGGTTAATTATCTTCAATTGCTCCGCCGATAGATGCTTTAGATTTTTAATATTTAAAATATTACCTGTTAGAATTAAAATATTGGGTTTAATGCTTTTGAGGTAATTGAGCAATGTTTTCGTCGATGAATTGCGCATCCCCAAATGCAAATCGGACAAAACAACAATATCAATTTTTCTTTTCATAGAATGAATTGTTTAATTTTTTCAATGATGGTGCAAAGTTGCAACTCCAATCTTAACTCAATCTTAAACCAATGTTACCTTATGATTAATTTTGTTTGCCGTTTTGGTGAAAATTGGAACACATAGTTTTTTTTAACACATAGGGACATAGAACACATAGTTTTTTTTAACACATAGGGACATAGGACACATAGTTTTTTTGACAATTGATTATCAAGGGTAAAAAAAACTATGTGTCCTATGTCCCTATGTGTTAAAAAAAACTATGTGTTCTATGTCCCTATGTGTTCCAATCGTATCGTAATTTTTTTGTCCTGTACCAAGATTTCTCCATAACTTGCTCGCGGATTGAATCTCGAATTCATTCTTACATGTATTTGATAAAACTTTAACAAAATCATTTATCTATGAAAAGAAAAACTTTTTTAAAAACGGGCGCGGTCTTAGCCGCAGGCAGTTTTTTACCTTCTGTTTTTTCCTGCAAACCCGCCCTTAAAAAGGTGCGTAAAAATTGGGCAGGGAATTACACCTACAAAGCCGAGCAATTGCATGAACCTAAAACCGTTGAAGCCGTTCAAGCGTTGGTCAAAAAATTAGATAAGCAAAAAGCATTAGGTTCCTGCCATTGTTTCAATGATATTGCGGATAGTCCTGCTCATCAAATCTCCGCGCTCCAACTCAATAAAGTATTGGCTATCGATGACAAATCCATGACGATTACGGTGGAAGGCGGTGCAAAATATGGTCAATTTGCCCCCGAATTGCATCAAAAAGGTTATGCTTTGCACAATTTGGCTTCGCTACCGCATATATCCGTTGCAGGTGCGTGTTCTACGGCAACGCATGGGTCGGGTGTCAAGAATGGTAATTTGGCATCGGCGGTGGCGGCTCTTGAGTTGATTACGCCGAATGGAGACCTTGTTCAATTCAGTCGGGCGAAGGATGGTGACAATTTTAATGGAGCGGTCGTTGGTTTGGGCGGTCTTGGTTTCATTACAAAAGTGACTTTGGATATGCAAAAAACTTTCAATGTACGCCAAGATTTATTCCAAGACCTGCCATTGCAATCTTTGAAAGACCATTTTGACGCAATTTTATCTGCCGGTTATAGTGTGAGTCTTTTCACGGATTGGCAAAAGCAAATTATCAGTCAAGTGTGGGTGAAAAGGCGAGTGGAAGCGGACACTAAACCCATGGGTGCTGATTTTTACGGTGCAAAAGCGGCTACGAAAAACTTGCATCCCATCACGGCATTGTCGGCTGAAAACTGTACAGAACAAATGGGGGTTGCAGGAGCTTGGTACGAGCGATTGCCGCATTTCAAAATGGGTTTTACGCCGAGTAGTGGCGAAGAATTGCAATCGGAGTTTTTTGTACCCCGCCAAAATGCTTTGGATGCGATATTGGCATTGGAAAAAAAGCGCGATTGGATAACGCCGCAATTGATGATTACTGAAATTCGCACCATTGCTGCCGACAATCTTTGGATGAGTCCTGCCTATAAACAAGATTGCGTTGCCATCCATTTCACTTGGAAGCAACATATTCCCGAAGTCATGGCACTTTTACCCATGATTGAAGCGGAATTAGAGCCTTTCAAATACCGTCCACATTGGGGTAAATTGTTTACGATTGCGCCTTCCGTTTTACACGCACGGTATGAAAAATTTCCTGATTTTTTGAAATTGTTGAATACTTATGACCCGAAAGGAAAACTCCGAAATGCTTATTTGGACAAGCATATATATGCCTAACGAATATAAATAATTCAAGTTGCTACCGACTCCATTTTGCCACGAATTACACAAATTTTCACTAATAATTCGGGCAAATTCGTGTAATTCGTGGCAAAATGGAGTCGGTAGCAACTTGAATTAAATAAGCAACCGCCTGTCGCTTTGCGAACAGGCGGTTGTGAAGTGTAGTTGAATCATTGTAAAATTACGTTTTCGCAAATCCATTCATTTTTTAACAAGTTAACAAAAAGAGCTACACGACTTTATCTGCGCAATTGGAACTTGCAAAAGCGTCTGGCTTGCCTTTGAAAACAAAGCCCATGCCCATAATATAACCCATTGCTTCGCGCAACGCGATGTTCGATTGGAAATAAGGGTCCGTATTAATATCCGCGTGCACTTCTAATGCCACATCATATTTATCTAAAAGTTCGCATAAGACATACGCCACATCCACCGATTTGCCAACTTCTGTAATCATCCGTTCGCGCAAACTCATTTTCTTTTTAGAGGAGAAATGATGAATATACATAAATCCTCCTTTTTTTTCGCGCAAAAACACGATAACCGTCGCAAAATCAATGGTTTCATTCCGCACTTGTGAATCCGTGCCGATGCAAACTTTTAACTTATTGCCCAATTCAATTTCTGTTTTTAAGGTACGCTCAACGGCTTCTTTAATGGGCAAATCGATTTTTTGTCCGTTGAGCCTCCGCCATTCCATTTCCATTGGATACTAATTTGAATGAAATAAATGAGGTGATAAACATGATTAAAATTTTATAGGTGCGTTAATTCTTGAAATTTAATACGGTCTCTACTCCAATAACAGTTCTTTTAAATGGAAAGTTCCCCAATTACAAATATTTATTTTTTTAACACTTAGTGCGCTGGAATTGGGATTAAATCGGATTTTTTTAGGATTAAATGGGATTGATTTTTTAGGATTTATCGGATTTTAATCCAATCAATCCTAAAAAATCAATCCCATTTAATCCTAAAAAAATTCTATTTAATCCTAATTCCAACGCGCACAACCGCATAACTTTAACGGTATCCATCTGCTGTCCCATTGGTATCCCCTCTTTTAAAGGCAATAAAATTCAAATTCGATACATTTCCCGTAAAATTCACTACAAATTGATTCAGACCTAAGAAATTTTCATCCACAAAACCCCAACCTGTCGCACCCGACGGATAATTATGGGCTAAACGCAAAACCATTCTTCGCAATACAATCATATCCGCTGTATTCACCTCTTGGTCAAAATTGAGGTCAGCCGCCAATAAACGAGGGGTATCCAAAATTTGAAGTCCTAAAATATGCCGCGAAATCGGTATAACATCGGCAATACTAATACCATTCAAGAACGAATTATCCGTTTTCGTCAATTGTAACTGCAACGAAGTATTGATAGGTACGTTTTCAAAAGAAAAAAAACCAGCCGTATCTGTAACAGCTACTGTCGAATTGCTCAACGAGAGGGTAACGCCTGCAATGCCTTGTCCCCAGTATCCGCGCACATAACCGCTTACGCGGGCTTGAAAAATAGGCGCGTTGATGCCACTAAACGTTAAAACATTGGTATGGAATGGATCCAGCCAATCTTTTAAACGGGTTTGAGGCGTACCGCCGCCTTCCCAAGATTTAGAAAAACGCCCGCAAAGGGCATCGCCTACATTGAAACAAGGGTTTACATCTTGATTCAAAACGCCATTCAATTGACCCACAATTCGATGTTGCGCATCGAAAAGGGGCGCGCCCGACGAACCAATTTCGGTGGTACCCATATCGAAATGGACTTTTAAATGATGATTGGGCGGTGTAATTACATTGTTATTCCAACGAACGGCTGCGGGATGTAGGACAGCTGGTTGATAATCAAGGCTAATTTTTTGCAAATCGCCTTGCGGATGATGAATCATCGCGGTCTGACTCGGCAAATTCAAGGAATCTCGATTCCAACCATTGAAATAACCTTTAAAAGGATCGGGGATGCGCGAATTCAATTCCAATAATAAAAAATCACTGTTTTGCCAGCCCGCCCGTTGAACACAACCTTGTAAGGCATTTGCAACAGGTTCTTCCACAGGATTCGTGCAATTGGGCGATTCATAACCGAAAAAAAACGTCCACAACGCGTATTGAGGCGTAAAACCGTCTTGACAATGGTACGCACTAAGCACATAAGGTTTGCCGTCCGTTGCTGTATTCGCAATCATCGAACCGCTACACCATCCCAAACCTTCCTGCATAACCATCCGAATCCGCGTAATGGCTCGTTTATTCGAGGCATAATCCGCGCCTTCGGGACAATTAATATTAACATGACAGGATTTTGAATCGTTTATCCCCAATATCGCAGCAGGCGGATTCGGATTGCGATAAGCGTGATATAGGGTTGAAAGGTCAAAATGACCTTTGCCAATTGCGTTTTGAGGTTCAAAATATTCTAAAATGGCAACATCTCCCTGAATTACACCTGTTAAAAATACATTTTGGGGAGAATTATTTACTTCCGTATAGGCACCCAGAATTTCTTTGCCGTCAGGGCGATACATATATAAACGACTGCCTTGGGGCAAATAAAAATTTTGATACGCAATTGCCAAACCAAGCGCGCCTGTGGATTGCAATTTTAACGTCCATACACGGTCACCTGTTGGCAGCGTTGTCCAAGTCCCTGCATTTTGTAAATTAATTGCAATCGGAACTGGGACTGCAAACCGAATTTGACCAATGGGTTGAGTGGCATCTTCCTGACGTACTGCTGCCAAGTCAGGTGTGGGTAATTTTAGAATGGGCGCATTTTTGGCAAATGCAAGTCGAGAGGATTGCAAATTCAAGGGCGTACCACCCAATTGGATTTGTGCATTTAAGCACACGCTGTTTGCTAAAAAGCAAAGCACGAGTAATAAAAATCGGTTATTCATCTGATTTTTTTGAACTTATGGTTTCTTTTGTTCTTAAAAGCAAAACTACTCCTTTTTCCTACACACGACAGTATCCTAAAAAAGGTATTTTTCAACA
>JBDKKX010000152.1:0-10389 GCA_039795795.1 Bacteroidota bacterium
TGTAATGTTACGAAAAGAAAGAGTGTTAATCCCAAAATAAGTTGCGTTTCAAACGCTTTTTTCCAAAAAAAGTTGCGTAACCAAAGTTCTAAGCCGCATAAGGTTGCGAAACTCAGTTCTACGCTGAATCGAATGTGGTCTAATGGAACAGGTACATGTTTGCCCATTTTAATGATTGGATTAATGGCTTCAAAATGTAATGCGTAATTCATTAATACACCGCTACTTATAAGACTCATTAAAATCACAAAACCATAAAATAAACTATATAATTGCCTTGAAGTAAAAGCAGGCAAACTCATAAATGCTATCGGCAAAATAACGAAGGGCAAGCGCAATCGAACGCGTTCGAGCCAAAATCCAATATCTTCGCTCCATAATCCTGATATGAAAACAGTTGTGAACCAAAGCGTTATAATTAAAAATGCTGGATATATTTTAAATTGCTGGATGATATTGCCTGTGTATTGCGGCAGGAGTGTTTTTTCGCGTAGGCGAAAAAGGGCGGCAAAGATTAATAGCCATATCGAGACGGAAAGCAAAAATTTGGAAGTAATCAGACCAATGATTAAAAGAAAGCACGATATGTAAGCAAAATCTGTGCGCCGTATGTTGAATAATATTGCCTTGAAACGGTTCATAGATAGTTTATCCGAATTAAGAATGAAGGAAAAGTTGGAATTAAGGACACAAAAGTACATTTTTCATCACAGATTGAACAGATTCCACGAGATTTTCACAGATTTTTTTTGATTTTAAGTATTGAAAATCAAAAAAAATCTGTGAAAATCTCGTGGAATCTGTTCAATCTGTGATGAAAAGTATTTTGTCATGCATTGAGAATTAAATTAAAATGCGACACTCATTCCAAACAAAAAGTTTGTACCCGCTTGTGGAAAATAACCCATTAAATGATAAGTATTACTGGATTCCGCCCGCGAAGTAGGGTCGTAAGGGCGCGGGTCATAATTCGCAGAAGTAAACCGATATGCCCAAGCATTACTACTAAATTTTTGATTTAAAAGATTGTTAATCAATAATTTAAGCGTTAAATTTTTAATTTTATAAAAATGAGTCGTATAAAAAAACTTTAAATCCGTTTGTTGATAAGCCGCTAAAGTTGTATTTTCATTGTTGGTATTATCCACATATTGTTTGCCAACGTATTTATGCTGAACCAACAAACTGAACTCATGAGTTGCATTTTTAAACAATTCATAACCGACCATCCAATTCCCAACCACCGAAGGCGAAAAAGCTAAATTAGTCGTGCCATGCGCAATCGTATCTTGTCCCCAAGTATCCCAATTATCCCGATATTCTGTAAAATTCAATGCTTTATTGATTGAAAATGAAGCATTTGCACCAATTGATAATGAATTTGTGGGTTTCCAATTCGTTTGTAATTCAAGACCATTGCGATAACTTTTAGGCACGTTGACCCGAATCGCATTGCCAACATCATTGATTTGCCCCGTCAAAACCAATTGATTGTTGTAAAACATATTATAATAATTGATTGAAATAAAACCATTGTTTATCAAATACTTATAACCAATTTCTGTATTTAAAAGTTGTTCAGGTTTGGGCAAAGCGTTTTTGATAGCATCGACAATATCATCTCTGCTCGGTTCTCGATTCGCCACTGCAAACGACCCATATATTTTAGATTTTTCTGTTGCGTAATACAAACCAATTTTAGGATTGAAAAACAAATAGTTTGTTTTTTGCGTCAAATCGCGTTGATTTTTATCCACACCCTTAAAATCATGTTGTACACGACGCGCTTGCAAATCTAAAAAACCATTCAACCGTTCATTAAAACTATAATTTGTTTTAAAAAATAAGTTGAAATCGGTTTTCGTCGCTGCACTTTCATAGTACCGAAAAGGTTGTTGATTGATATTGCGCAAAACACTTATAACTTCTCCAAAATGATGCCCTTCGTAAATGCTGTAACCGCCTCCGAGAATAGATTCCGCAACCTCATTTTTATGCGTTAAAGAATAGATTGCACCATAAAAATCATTGTTTAACCACAATCGCCGAACCAAATCACTTTCCATAATTGTATCATTTCCAACGAGATACGGTTGTGGTAATTTATAATCTGATGTTTTTTGATTTGCTTTATATTGTTCGTAAAAACCAAAACCATGCGTGTAATGCAAAGACACATTTCCTTTTAAATTATTTGTAAATTGATGATTCAGCACCAAATGAAAATGCCGTTGTTGGTAATCATCGACTTGATTTTTATACGGTTCGCCCGTTTTTTCCGTCCCTTCGATGTTGTAACGGTTCAGCGAATCAATATTAATGTACTGTGCAGGAACGCCCGACCATGCTTGCTGCGTGACCTCATGTCCACCGAAAGCCTTGATTCTCAACGTAGTACGCGGGGTAAAATAAGTGCCTGCGAGAAACCAACTATTCAAATCCGCCGCAGAACGTTGTAAATAACCATCGCTATTGATTTTGGAAAACCGAGCATTGATATAAAAATGATTGTTCAAAACACCCGATTGATAATTCAAAGCGTGTTTCCGACTATTGAACGAACCTAACGCGCCATCGTATCGTAACTCCCTGTTTTTCAATACTTTATCCGTCGTCAAATTCACCGTCGCGCCAAAAGCACCCGCCCCATTTGTCGATGTACCGACCCCGCGTTGAATCTGAATTTGGTCAGTCGATGCGGCAAAATCGGGCAAATCGACCCAATAAACATTTTGCGATTCCGCATCATTCAACGGAATGCCGTCAATCGTCACATTGATTCGAGACGCATCTGTGCCGCGAATCCGCAAACCCGTATAGCCAATGCCCGTTCCCGCATCCGAAGTTTCGACAACCGACGGGGTCGTGCGCAACAAATAAGGCACATCTTGCCCAAAATCGTTGCGGCGCAGCGCGGGCGCGTATAAATCCGTGCGCGTCATCGGCATTTTTTCAGTGGCAAGCGTCGCCGAAATGGTAACTGTTTTGAGTTCGAGCGTATCCAATAAAGATACATTTTGTGTCAAACCAAGGGCAGGAACGGAAAATAAGAAAAGGATTTGTTGAGCTTTTAACATGATAATTAACGGGTATTTAAAAACGCTACACAGCAAATAAAGGGTTGATTTGCTTGATTTTATATATTATGATACCCGTTATAAATAGATGGAATACGCTGCAACAAAATGAGTGCACTTGAACCAAAAATGTTCAAATTCATCTAAATTTTGCTGCATTGCTTACACTCATTTTCCTTAACAGCATTACCTGCCCAGGTTCGGTGGGTATCTTCTCAGCCCTTTTTCGGGGCACCCCAAGTGAGTGTCGCAAAGGTACGCATTTTTGAATAGAAATTTGTAGATTCGTCCCGAATTACACGAATTTTCACAAATTCGGAACTTTTCATTTGTGAAAATTCGTGTAATTCGGGACGAATTTACTCAATTTATCTGTTGGTTCGTTGCAAAATATTTTGTGTCAAAAATAGAAAGAAAAAAATAATGCTAAGAAAATAAACCGTATCCGCCAAGTCAATAATCCCGCGACTAATGCTTTGATAATGGTAATCTAAACCCAACATTTGCACCAAATCGTCCCCCGAACCAAAAAATATCGGCAATTTTGACAAAAATAAAAACCCGTAATGCACCATGAAACATAAAAACATCGCCAATAAAAATGCAATAATTTGATTATTGGTCAGCGCGGAGGCAAAGAGTCCGATTGCCGCAAATACGCCGCCCAACATCACCAAACCGATGTAACTGCCGAGTATCGCGCCCGAATCTAAATTGCCTTTCGGCGAACCCAATTGATAAATCGTGATGTAGTATAAAATGGTCGGAATTAATGCAAAAATCACTAATAACCAAGCAGATATATATTTTCCTAAAATTAATTCGTAATCCCGTAAAGGTCTTGTTAATAATAATTCAAGCGTTCCAGTTTGCTTTTCTTCTGCGAAAGAGCGCATCGTTACCGCAGGTATCAAAAATAAAAAAACCGCAGGCGCGATTTCAAATAAGGAATCTAAGGTCGCAAATTGGTAATTCAATAAGCTGTAATCGGGGAAAACCCAAAGCATTAAACCTGTTATCAATAAAAATACGCCGATGACGACATAGCCCGTCAAGGAACCAAAAAACGATTGTATTTCTTTTTTTAAAATACTTATCATATTGAAAATTAATGGTTTTGAAAAATTTTTCGACACAGATTAGACAGATTAGACGAAATTTTCACAGATTTTTTTGAGCTACATCTGCTCAAAATCCGTGAAAAAATCTCGTTCAATCTGTCCAATCTGTCCAATCTGTGACAAAAAAAAGTTATTTTTTCCTATCATTTGTGAATATCATCCGCTTGATAGCAGATTTGTCTCCAAAATTCAACAATAAACCAAGTTCAATCGGAGTAGCTCTCAAATAGTTTCCTAATTGAGCTTCGTGAGCAGGATGTAAACTTGCAACCGCCTTTAATTCAAGGATGACTTTATTGTTTACAACAATGTCAGCAAAAAAATTACCAATATTGTGTCCTTCATACATCACTGAGATAGGAAAATCCTTTTGAACAGCGAGGTTTAACTTTCCAAGTTCAATAAGCATAGCTTCTCTGTAAATCTTTTCTAGAAAACCTGTACCTAATGTATTATAGACTTTGTAATAAGCACCTATAATTTTTTCAGTTAGGTCGGCATGTAGTCCTGAATGCTTTATCATAGTAATCACTTTTTGATGGTTAATAATAAGTTTGATAAATCGCCGAAAGGTAAGATTTTTTTGTTACAGATTGCATAGATTGGACGATATTTTTACAATTTTTTTTTGTTTTTGTCACAGATTTTACAGATTGGACAGATTGACACGGATTTTTTAAGCTACTTTTGCTTGAAATCCCTGATAAAAACAAAAAAATCTGTAAAATCTGTCCAATCTGTAAAATCTGTGATAAAACAAAAATTACCGATGCGGCACGCCTGAATATTGTCCATTATTGCGTTTCCACAACAACGAATCAAAAAAGTTGACATCCGCATCCAAATTGAAATCGCTATCCCGATACGCATCAAAAATCCCAGATTGTGCCTTCCAGAATTGGGAATCCAGGAAATTTATATCAAAATTATTGGTATAAGTATTTTTTTTGCCGTCGCAAGCAAGCATCACCCATTTACCATTGATTAATTTTTGACCTGTCGAATTCGGATTTATAACAATATAGCCATTGAATTGGGTGAAATCGTGTCGAACCACACCGCCTCTTGCTAAGATTTGCCCCGTCGGACTCATCACGCCCAGATGATTGCGATGCTCTATCACCACAAAATAAGGTTTGTTGAACGGCAAGGACCAGCAATTGTCTATGAAATCAACGCGCCCGTCTTGATGCAATAACCCTGCTTTCCGCGCTACAACGCTGTCTGCTATCGCGCTGTCCGAACGAACCGTCACCAATACCCAATCCACTATCGTCGAATCGTAATGCGTAATTGATTCATTTCCAGTGTAATACCATGGAGCTGTGTTGTAAGGTTGTCCTTCGGGAGTCGGAATGCCGAATAAACCAATCGGGATTTGACCGGGCAATAAACCGCGTTGATTCAAAATCGTACCCATTAAACCTGTATTCACATTCATCGGTCCTTCCATTAAAACCTTCACATCCAATGCTGTACAATTGCAATAATTTTCTATACCATAATGCAATGGGATGAAAACTGCTCCCGAAGTCACTTCAAAGGTTTCGTAATTGCCCGCCGTGTCGCGCAAAACTACGCCCGTCAAGCCCGTCGAAGGATGTACTAAATTGGTTCGCCAAACCATTTGCAATTGTGTCGCCGTATCGGTTGCCGTCATTTCGAGGGTGCTAACGGTTGTCCAAACATTCGGAACTAATTTTCCACTATTGCCCGCACCCGAATAAGTAACATTTAACGAAATTCTACCATTTGTCGCGCCTTCGGAACTGCCCGTCAACGTTTGTGGATTGTAATTTAAATCGAATGCCGCCGCCCGATTGGAAAAATTATCTTGATTCACTAAAACGGGTGTGTGCATTTGCAACACATTATAATCCATTCTAAAATTTGCGTCCCCCATCAAAAAAGGACTCGTCCCATCTTGCGTCTTCACTTGTACTTGAATTTGTGCCTTTTTTGTCGCACAATTGTAACTTTTCATAACAATTTGCACTTCAAACTTGCTATCAGGACGGCAAACTTTGAATAATTGGGCTAAAACGAAGCTCGTACCCGCGCCCGTTTGCGCAAAAATCGAACTGCCGACGGCAAAATTCGGTGTAAATTGAGCAGGATTATAGAAAAACGTGTATGCCCGATATGCCCCACTCGCCCAATCCGTAAAAACGGGATTGCTCGAAACTTGTAAAATAATACCTGTATTATTCGTTAATATGTAACGCCTTGTGTGATTGGCAGTTGGATTAGTTAAAGGCACATTGAAAGTCAACGTTCCCGAATAATTGTTACACCCGCAAGCCACACAATCCGAATCTTCGCAGTCAATTTTGCCATCGCCATCGTCGTCTATTAAGTTATTACAAATTTCATTTGTTACGTTAAGACACACTTTGCGCAAAACAGGTGCAGTAATCTGAAAATCACTGCTCGTCACTTTCAAAATCGAATCGCCCGGCGTTAAATGCGTGATGCCCGCCGCCGAATTGTAGGTAATGCAATAAATCCGATACGAACCATTGACCAAATTGCCAAATTGCGCCGTCGAAGCCACTTGCAATATCAAGCCGCCTTGATTCGTCAACGCATATCGTCGTGTGTAATTGGCTTGAACCGTATCGCTAAATGTAACAAAAATGTTACTCAAAGTATCCGTACACGCCAACGCAGGACAATCGGGGTCTTCATTATCAATCCAACCGTCGCCGTCATTATCGATGCCGTCGTTACAAATAGATTCATTTGTAATACATACTTTGTAAATTAAAGGAAGTGATTTTTGATAATAATTGTTACTCAAATTTGCAATATTTTGACCAATCGCCATGCCTGTTATCACCAAAGTCGAATCGTAATTCACGCCGTAAATGCGATATTGACCACTTGCTAAATTATTGAATTGGCTCAACGTATCTATTTTTTGAATCGTGCCTAAAACATTGGTTAACAAATACTTCTGTTTAAAAGTCGAATCAGTACGCTGTCCTGCAATGTTAAATGTGATGTTTCCAGTCGTATTATTACACGCCATGACCCCACAATCAGGGTCTTCTCCGTCAATTAAACCATCGTTGTCATCGTCTAAACCATTGTTACAAAGCTCTGTTGCGGTACAAACTTTGAATAACAAAGCAGGTGATTTTTGATAACAACTGCCCGTTACATTATTCCAATTTGAACCTACTGTCAATCCACTTATACTTGATGATGTTTTATAATTGATGCCAAACACCCGATATGGACCCACTGAAACATGATTAAAAATCGTATTAGATGCGATTTGTTGGATGATACCCAAAGTATCCGTCAAAACGTATCGCTGCGTGTAATCTATCGTAACATTTTGTCCCGTTACGTTAAAAATAATCGTACCCGATGTATTGTTACACGCCAACGGCGTACAATCCGTGTCTTCGCCGTCAATTTTGCCATCGCCGTCGTCGTCTAAACCGTTATTGCAAATTTCTGCCGTCGGACAAATCTTGTATAACAATGCTTTTGCGGTTTTTTGAAAACAATTGCCCGTTACGGCATTCCAAGGCGCGCCGATTGTCAAACCTGTAATGCCATCCGCCGTCCTGTAATTCAACCCGTAAACCCGATATTGTCCCATCGGCATATTTGTAAAAGACGTATTTGATGAAATTTGTTTGATAATCATCGTCGTATCCGTCAAAACATACCGCTGCGTGTAATCTATCGTAACATTTTGATTCGTAATATTGAAATAAATGTTATTTCCCGTAACATTACACGCCAAAGGCGTACAATCGTCATCTTCACCATCAATTTTGCCATCGCCGTCGTCGTCCAAACCATTGTTGCAAATCTCCACCGCCCCATTGCAATTCGGCGCAATTAGCACAAGCGTCGTATCCGCATAACAACCCGTAAGGCTATCTTGAATCCGAATCACCCGCGTTCCCGCCGTCAATTGCCCAAAACCATTGGAATTTTGCCATGTAAGACCATTGTTTTTAGAAAATCTTAGGTTCGCACCCGAAACAGTTAAGAAAATTTCCCCATTATCCAACGTCGGACAACTCGCCAATGTCGGATTGGTTTTTACCAAACTCGTCACGATTGGCGCAATGCAGTTTACTGGAATGGAGATATTACACGTATTGCTACTGTGCGGCGAACCAATCGTTATATTATAATTTCCAGCAGGTATAGCTCCGTTATAATCAATTGGTATTGAAATACTTGTCTGACCTGCGGACAAGATTGCATGAATTAGTCCGCCATTAAAATTGGTACCTGTTACCGTAAAATCAGTCGTGCTTTCCGCCGCAATGCCCGAAATATTGACTGTGATACTGCCCGATTGTGTCGCTTGATTCGCCACAAACGTTCCGTTCAACACGGCACTTCCGCAATTAAAGGCAAACGGCGTTGCGGGCGGCGGCGGCAAAACCCAAATCCCCATCAGTCCCATATTACCACCGCCAACCCCGTTAATCTCGACGGGCATCATGCCACCTCCGCCAGAACCATTATATGCTATCGGAATCTCAAGCGTATCTTGCCCAGTATGAGGCGTGTACGTCAAATTGCCTGTAAAACCATTTCCAGATACATTGAAATCAATCGGCGAACCCATGCCATTGTCCAACGGAATCTGTAATAGACCCATTTGACCGCCATTGCCATTTGCGATGAAAGTGCCTGTCACCTCGCCATTCCCTAAAAATTGACAAGAGGGACATCCTTTTATGGGCAGCGCGTTCGATAACGATACACAATTGCCCCCAATCGCATTTAACGAAGTCCCAACCGCTAAATTCGGAACGGGTACGCCTTGATAATTTACGGCATAACCTTCGTATTCACCAATATCCACATTTGTAAAAGGTTGATTTAAAACATGGTATTTGATGACACCTGCGGCATCGGTTAAAATATATTCGGTTGTAAAACCATTGTTATTGTTTTGGCTGTGGCTGTTGAACGTTACATTTTGACCTTTGATGAAATCACAACCCTTTAAATTGGGGTTTTTAACCAAAACATTCGCTAAACACGTCCCAGAACCTTGTGTAGAAGCAATGTTCACCGCGTGATTCCCAAACGCGCCCGAACCGTCGTAAATCACAGGTATCGCCACAAATCGTTGGCTATCTCGCAAAAGCGTCGTCAAACTGCCCGTAAAACCATTGTTGGAGACCGTAAAAGTCGCCGTTCCTTCCGAAACGTTGCTCAACGGTATCACTAATGTCCCATTTTGACTCGTGCCATTTGCCGTAAAATTAGAATTTGTGTTGTAAACCGCGCAACTGAAATCAAAAATCGATTGTACAGGAATGTTCGTTGCACAACTGCCTGTCGCTTCCGAAGAAACCACTGTTATCGCATGATTGCCCGCCATGCCCGAACCATCGTAAGTTAATAAAATGTTTGCTTTTGTTTGTCCCGCCGCTACTTGGGTCGTCAAACTACCCGTAAAACCATTGTTGGAAACGCTAAAAGTCACTTCGCCCGCCAATTGCGTCGCAAAATCGATTGTAATCATGCCTTTTTGTTGAGAAACCCCATTCGCCACAAACGAACCGACGGGCGTAACCGTCGCAGGACAATTGAACGTTATCGCGCCCGCCGTTGAAGGGGCAACCATCTGCGCACTCGCCGAACAACTGCCCGTCCCTTGCGCCGAAGTCATCGTTAAAGGACGCGAACCCGCCACTCCGCCGCCATCATAAGTGATTGGAATCGTGATTTGGGATTGATTATCCACCAATTGCGTCGTCAGCGCGCCTGTGATGCCTGTGCCAGTCACCGTGAAAATCGCCGTTCCCGCCGTCGCGCCCGTCATCGGCACCGTGACGTAACCGCCTTGATTCGCTACGTTGTTTAAAACAAAATTGCCCGTCACCGTCGCCGCGCCGCAATTGAACGCAAACGCCGATGTCGGTGCTAAAACGTTGATATTCAATCCACAACCGCCAATGCCTTGAGGCGAAATCACCGTTACCGCATGATTGCCCGAAACGCCTGTTCCATCGTAAACCATTGGTATTGAAACACTTAGCTGTCCCGCCGCCAACGTCGTGGTCAATGTACCCGAAAAACCACCGCCTGATACGCTAAATGTCGCTTGTCCTGCGGTAGCATTGTTAAGCGGAATGGTCAAAGTACCCGACTGATTGTTCAAGTGGTTTGCGACGAACGAACCTGTTGCATTTGCCGTCGCA
>JBDKKX010000153.1:0-10377 GCA_039795795.1 Bacteroidota bacterium
ATTTTTTCTTGTCCTTCCGTAGGAAACTCAGATTCCTACGGAAGGACAAGAAAAAATCCGTACGAATCGGTGAAATCCGTGAAATCCGTACATCTATTCGCACCGTAATTTTCCAAAATAGAAACGGCTGAATAGCGAAGAATCCATGATACAAAGATTTGATTTTTAAAATATCGTTTTCAATTCATCATTTATCATTCATCATTCATCATTACTTATTAATTTTGCTGCCAAAATACACGGTTCACCTATTTTTACACAATAAATTAATTTTTTTTAGCGTATGAAACATCAACTCAGTTGTTGCTTATTTTTGTTGATTCTTTTTCAACAAACCGTTTTAGGTCAAAGTACCTTTCTCATTCCGCGTTCGGATACAGGTGGTTTCGCGCTTGTTTTTCGGGATGGGAGAAAAATTGCGGATTTGAATTGCAAGTTTGTTGAACCTTTTTCAGAAGGACTCGCGGCGGTTTATAACGGGCGCGGTGGCATCAGTTACGTGAATGAAAATGGTGAAACGGTCATTTCGGGCAGCAATTTAGTGGCTTATTCCAATCTTGGACATTCCTTTTCGGAAGGTTTGGCGGTGGGGGAACAGGATACCGCAGGTTTGAAATATGGTTTTATTGACATGCAAGGCAAATTTGTCATTCCTGCTACGTTTGATGGATTGTCGCCTTTTTCGGAAGGTTTGGCAAGGGCTTATGATGCGAGCGCGAAAAAATATGGCTATGTCAAACGAGTGAACAACACGTTGAAATGGGCGATTCCTGCCATGTTCAAAGAGGCGCGCAATTTTAAAGAAGGATTTGCGGCGGTCAGTATTGACGGTACGAAATATGGTTATATTGACAAAAGTGGCAAAGTGATGATTGGGATGCATTATACAATTGGCAAAACGCCCAATTTATTGGATTTTGTGGAGGGTTATGCGGTTGTTGGGGTAGAGGTCGAGGGCAAACAAAAATTTGCTTATTTGGGTCAAAACGGTAAAAAATTGGGGAATCAAGCGTTTGATTTTGCTTTGCCGATTCGGGATGGATTAGGCTTGGTTGCCATTCAAAATGCAGATGATGCCAAAGGAAATTATTATCGTTTTGGTGTTTATAGCAAGGATAGTTTGAAATTGGTCGTTCCTGTGCAATATTATTTGGTGAGCGATTTTATGTACAGTGGCGAAGGTGGTTTTAGCGAAGGTTTGTGCGCAACCAATCAGGGTTATATTAATACCAAAGGCGATGTTGTCATTGATTGCGGTGGCAAACCGATTTCAGATGCAAATCCTTTTCGACGCGGCGCGGCACAAGTGACGATTTGGGATAATGAAAACCAATTTAGATTTTGTTTGATTGATAAAACGGGTAAGATTCTTTGGCAATCCCCGCCGAATAAATTTAGATAATATTGCGATATCAGGACGTGACAAAATACTTTTTGGCACAGATTGAACAGATTTAACGAGATTTTCACAAATTTTTTTTGATTTTAAATACTTAAAATCAAAAAAAATTTGTGAAATCTCGTTAAATCTGTTCAATCTGTGCCAATTCGCTCTCCATTATTCCATCATCATTTCCAATAATAAATCTGCCACATCTTCCGCGTTCGGTTTCACAAAATAATCCCCATCCGAACCATACGCCGTTCGATTTGCCTTCGCACTCAAAGTACGCGGTTTGGCATCCAAATATTGATAACCACCCTGTTTTTCCAACACTTCTTGCATCATATACGCCGTCGCACCGCCCGGAACATCTTCATCCAAAAATAAAACGCGATTCGTCTTTTTAAGCGATTCCACAATAACATGTTCTAAATCAAAGGGTAACAAAGTTTGAATATCTATCAACTCTACTGAAATACCTTGTTTTTCAACCAAATCCATCGCTTCTTGCGCAATGCGCACACAGGAACCATACGTCACCAAAGTTACCTCTGTACCCGATTTCAAAACCTCTGGAACGCCCAAGGGAACGGTAAATTCACCGATATTATCAGGCAATTGTTCTTTCAAACGATAGCCATTCAAACATTCCACCACAATACCGGGGTCATCCGATAACAATAAAGTCTTATACATACCCGCCGCTTGCGTCATATTGCGCGGAACACAAATATAAATCCCTCTTAATGAATGAATCATCATGCCCATCGGCGAACCCGCATGCCAAATCCCTTCCAACCGATGTCCGCGAGACCGAATAATCGCAGGAGCTTGTTGAATATTATTGGTGCGATACCGCAAAGTCGCCAAATCATCCGACAACGGCTCTAAACCATATAACAAATAATCCAAATATTGAATTTCCGCAATCGGTCGTAAACCGCGCATCGCCATTCCAATCGCTTGCCCCATAATCGTCCATTCTCGAATGCCTGTATCAAATACCCGTTTATCCCCATATTTGGCTTGTAAATTCATAAAACCTTGATTGACATCTCCAATTTGCCCCACATCTTCCCCAAAAGCCATCACACGCGGGTCGGTTTCTAAGATTTTATCAAAAAAAGTATTAATAATTTCATAACCATTTTTCCAAGCACTCTCTTTTGAAAAAACAGGCGGAACCACAGGCACACTCAATGCCGCATACGGCGACGTGCTGTGCAAATGCGTCGTATAATAATGCGCCCCTGCTGCTCGCATTTTTGCCACCCAAGCTGCCAAAGCGATTGCACTGGAACGGGTTTGATTAGAAAAGGCATACAATAATTGCCTTGCATTTTTCAACAAATCACTCATAAAAGGTTCATACATGCGTTGTAACGCATGAGTCGCATTTTGAATAATATCCGTTTTTTGAGGAAAATCGTGCAATAAATCTTTATAAATCTGTATTAAATCCTCTTTTGCTTGCTCAATCGGCTCTGAATAAGCGATCCAAGCCCGCGCACGCGCCAATTTAATGGATTGTTTAACCTCTTGTTCCAAAGCAATAAGCGTTTCTTCCGTTGCAAAACCCTCCTCTATCATCCATTGACGCATTTTTTTGATACAATCATGGTCTTTTTCCCATTCTAAACGCTCTTTATCCTTATATCGCTCGTGCGAACCCGACGTAGAATGCCCTTGAGTTTGCGTCAATTCTTTAATATGTAAAACCGCAGGGCGATGCGTTTGACGCATTGTCTCTGCCGCCGTTTCGTACAATTGGCACAATGCAGCATAATCCCAACCATTACACACATATAAATCAATCCCATTTGAATCCCCTTCTGCTTTAAATCCTTTCAGAATTTCGGAAATATTGCCTTTGGTCGTCTGCAACGTCGTCGGAACAGAAATCCCATAACCGTCATCCCAAACCGAAACCGACATCGGAATTTGCATCACGCCCGCCGCATTAATCGCTTCCCAAAAAACGCCTTCTGATGTACTCGCATCGCCAATCGTCACATAACAAATCTCATTTCCCCGTTCCGAAAAATCATTTTCGCCTTGCAAAACAGCACTTTCTCGGTATTTTTTGGAAGCCAAAGCCAAGCCCACAGCCCTTGCCATCTGCCCGCCTGTACAAGATATATCCGAAGATATATTGTATAAAGATTTGTGTTGCAACCATTTACCAGAAATAGTGTCCATCATGGGCGTTGCAAAATGAGAAGTCATCTGGCGACCGCCGCTAAAAGCATCATTTTCATTATCGGCATACAATTGAGCAAAAAACTGTTCAGGCGTACACAGCCCCAATGCCATCATCAACGTTTGGTCTCGGTAGTAGCCCGAACGCCAATCGCCTTTGCGAAAAGCCCGCGCCATCGCGACTTGCGGCACTTCTTTACCATCTCCCGTGATACCAAATTTGCCTTTGCCTGTCAATACTTCTCGGCGCGTCATGAGGCTGAGTTCCCGACTGGTAACACAGATTTTGTAATCGTTTAAAACGTCTTGAGGGGAAAAGGTTGCTAACACGGCGGATGGCGTGTTGGGTGTAGTGGGGAATGTCAAATTTTCCGTCAAATTTTCGGACATGATTGAGTTAAGTAATTTGATTGCTGGATTTTGTATGATTGATAGCCTTAATAATTATATGTTATTGTTATTGGTGACACGATGAAACCAGAAACGTCCCAATAAAAACGGGCTGGAATTATCGCGTAAAGGTATAAAAAAGCTAAGTAATTATTGCTTAAACGTTTCTTTTGACAAAAAGTTGAAACGGGTCTTGTCGCTAAAAGATTGGATTTTGATGTTTTTATAAAATTATTTTTTTATAAATAGTATTTATAAAAACAAAATATTTTAAATTTGCCTTAGCATTCGTTTTTCTCAACGATTGTACTGTTTGGACAATAAGGTGGGGCTATCGGCAACGTTGTTTTTTTGTATTTTTTTTCGGAAGTTTGTGCCGAAAATCGTTGCCGAAGCCTTCTTTCTAATTTTTGAATTGTTTTAGCCGTGATTTAGCATTTTTAACCTGCAAAAAAATTAATGGACATGTAGCATGAGTCAATCTTTTAATCATCAAACTTGGATTCAAAAAGAAAGCATTCCTTTTTTACGCCGCAATTGGTTTTATGTCGGAATGCTATTCACGTTGATAGCATTGTTTTTTAAACTTTGTCATAACAATACGCTTCCCAAAGAACAATCGTCTTTTACTGGCACAAAGGAGGATATGGGCAAAATAGGAACGGTTTCGGCAACGCCTAATGTTAAAAAAACAATGGAAAAACCTAAAATACCTGCTTCAAAACCGCCTAAATTGGAAGAAAAACAGCAAGAAGTCCCTTTAAGCATCGGTTCTGTGGCGGATAATGTGTTTGTAAAGCATAAACCTGCGACAGATTTTGTCAAACCAGACCCTGTTGCGGTGAAAAGTTATCTTGAAAAATATCGTTCTGTGGCGGTGCAGGAACATAAAAAGTTTAATATTCCGCTTTCCATTGTTTTGGGTTGTGCGATTCGGCAAAGTTTTGCGGGCAAACGCGATATTGCGTTGTCGGCTAATAATCATTTTGGTATTGTGTGTACCAGCGATTGGGTTGGACAGAGAATTGCTACGGGTGGACGTTGTTATCGGGGTTATGAATCGGTTTGGGCGAGTTTTAGAGACCATAGCTTGTTTTTAAAACAAACTCAGTTTGCTCATTTGAATAAACTTGCTAAAACGGATTATAAAGGTTGGGCGATGGGTTTGGAAAATGCGGGCTATCCTGAAATGACGGCGGTTGATCTGATAGAAATTATTGAAACGTATCATTTGAAATAGGATGCTTAGGATGGTAAGGATGTTTCATTAGACGCGAAAAGTAGGTTGCAAATTGGGATACGAATCGATGTACGGATTTTACGGATTTCACCGATTGGTACGGATTTTTTTTATTTTTTTGCTGGAAGCAAAGCATTGGGTTCAAAAAAATCCGTACCAATCGGTGAAATCCGTAAAATCCGTACATCAATTTGTATCCCGATGTATCCAAAAATGTAACTTAAAAATGAAACATCCCTTTTCATCCTTACAATCCGAAGCATCCTATTTCAAAAATCACTCAATAATGCCTTTTCAGATTTTTTCAATCCATTGACTGCTAAATTATAAGACATATCAATTAATTCATATAACAATTGATTGTCTAAACCCGCGCTAAAATCAACCGTATTCCAATGTTTTTTATTCATGTGCCAACCTGGTTGAACAGTATCATATTGCTCGCGCAAAGATGCTGCATATTCAGGCGCGCACTTCAAATTTACTTTGAAATCGGCTTCATTTAAACTGGTTAATGCAAACATTTTGTTGAGGACTTTAAAAACCAAAGTCACTTCATCAAACGGAAAAGATTCCGTTACCCCTTTTTTAGCAAGGCAATAATTCCGAAAAGTTTCTATATCCATCACCATTATTTTTTTAGAACAAAAGCCAAGTAGTGCTTTCACCGATGAACTCGCGCTGGAAGAGGGGTAGAGGGAGATAACTTTGATTTTTGATTTTTGCAAAAAATCAAAAATCAAAGTTATCTCCCTCTGAAAGTTCTTTCTTATCCCCTCAAAAAATAGTATAAAATTCGCTGGTTAATTGAATATATTCTGGCGTATAATCGTTGCGTTGACCATTTTCAAGCATTAAAATCAACTCATTTTTAACCAATTTTTTCTCTTGCCACTCGAATTGTAACAACAATCGCTCAATATTTTTACCCGGTTTTGGGCGTACCTCCGTCATCAAAGTACAATAAAATCGATAATTTCTGGCAATTTCAACAAAGCGCAACCCTTCTAACCAAGGCAGAATCAAACAAAAACGACCATTTTTATTCAATAATCGTTGTGTTGCATGCAATAAATCGCCATGTGGCAACTTCACCGTATGCCGCACATTATTTTTTTCCTGATTGCCCGAAAATGTCCCTCCTGTAAAAAAAGGCGGATTACTGATAATAACATCATATTTACGTCCCGAAATCGGCTCAAAATCTTGAATAGACTTGTGAATCACCGTCAAACGGTCTGCAAAAGGCGATTTTGCCATATTTTCTTTCGCTTGTAGATAGGCACTTTCATCAATTTCAACGCCATCCACTTGCGTTTGATACGCCGTTCGTTGCGCCGCCATGATAGCAATGACTCCCGTACCCGTACCCACATCTAAAATCGTGTCTGCTTGAACCAGATTTGCCCAAGCACCAAGCAAGACCCCGTCTGTGCCGACTTTCATCGCACAACGGTCTTGTTCTACCGTAAATTGTTTAAACCGAAACGGTTTTTGAATCGCTTTTTTTTCTTCAAGCATAAAAATATTGAATAGTGAACTTAAAAACAACGGATAATAGCAAAGCATGAACAACCGTTTCTGTTTTGAAAAATTACGATACAATAGATGTACGGATTTTACGGATTTCACCGATTGGTACGGATTTTTGGGAAATCCAATGCATAAGGTTTTAGGCAAAAATAAAAAAAATAAAAAAAAATCCGTACCAATCGGTAAAATCCGTAAAATCCGTACATCTAATTGTATCGTAATTTTCCAAAGTAAAACTGCTAAATAATGAATTTATAAAAATGTAACAACCAATCTTTTATAAATTCATCCTTTATGCTTCATAATTCATCCTTCAAACAAAAAATCCCTTCCAAAGTTAGGGAAAGGGATTCAAAAACGCAATTTTTTTTACTTTATTTTCGCACAACCTTAAACGTTGTTACTCTAAAAACAATTTTTGTTTGGGCGCAACCAAATCCGAATTCGCCATCCGATTGTATTCCCGCAATTTTTCAACACTCAAACCATGTTTTCGAGAGATACTATATAAGGTCTCTCCGTCTTTGGCAATATGGCATCGCTTGCCATTCACCATTACGACACTTTCCTCGTTGCCTCCTTTAGAATTCAACTTTTTTGAATGATTGGAATAGGGCGCAGGCGTATTCCCTGCCGCAGGTTTATCGTCTTCGCAAACACATTCCGAAATTTTGAGCACTTGTCCTGTGCGCACCGATTCCTCTGCATTCATACCGTTCAAACGCCGAAATTTAGCCTCTGTCACTTTATATTTTTTAGCCATTGACGCAATCGTTTCCCCTTTTTGTACAATATGTAAACCACTGTCTTTCTCGCGTTTAACGAATAATGGCACTTGTGCATCCGCGCCCCCTTTGGCAACAACGGCTCTTGCTTTCACTTCCTCCGATTTTTTTTGAGTCATGGTTTCCCCGCCCTTGCTTTTTAAACGCGCTGCTGCCGCTTTTTTCTGTTTCATTTTAACCTCATACTCATCGGGAATCGCTACGGCTGTACCGGGGTCAATTTCATAAAAACTACCTTTCATATTCAAAGCCTCTGTGGGCTTAATCTTTGGCGGTGCTTGCACCATCAATTTACTACCCGGTAAAATATCGTCCGAAACTAAATTATTCCAAGCACGCAATTGCCCCAAAGTAATTCCAAATGAACGACTTACAGAGTATAAATTATCACCTGCTTTAATGTCATACGTGCCATCTTCATTGGCTTGGCGCACCTTGATTTTAGGGGTTGCACTGGTGGACTCTTTGGAATGCGTAGATTTAGCCACAGTCGTTTCCGTAACCGTTTCGGGTTCTGGCGCGTCGTGCAAAATCACAATAGGCAATTTATCCTCAACGCTTGAAAAATAATCTTCAAGCGATTTGCCATTGACCAATTTTAAATCAATTTGGCGTTCCGAACCATTGTCGGGAACGGTTTCCGAAACGATACCGATATGGGGCGCGTACCGAAAAGTGCGGCTGATAACGCTCGAACTCCCCTGAAGCGGCTCTACTCTAAAATGATAAACCGTTTTTCCATGCAACGTTTCCGTTCCAATGAAATAAACTTGCGAATGACTGTCTTGAGCAGCCAAATTTTCATAAGGCGTTAGCAAGTCGGACGCAAAAGTATATTGGTCTCCCACGAAGGACAACAAATTTTCACCCGTCACCACATACGAAATAGACCCTATTTGATATAACCGCGTTCCCTTTGGGGTATTCACCACCACATAAGCATTTTTTTTCGCCTCATTAATAGCATTCATAGCGTCCTCGTCCAAAAACGCATCCTTGCAAGCAATGGGATGCACCGTTTTATTGGGCGTGAGCAGATTGTCTAAACCAATTTGAAAAAAATATTTTTCAGTCGCACTTTTATTCAACCGAAATGCGATAAACGTTTTGCCCTCTGCGCCATCCTCCATGCGATATTCCAATTTATCCATGCAAGACGGGTCATATTGGATAAAATATTGAGCCGTCGCAGTGTGCAAAAGGCAAAAAAACGAAATTGCCAACAAGGTAATTTTCCTCATAAGGTTTTGATTTTAATAGCTATGTAATTTCTTGTAATTGAGTGTGTTATTCGATGCGAATTGGAACGCGGAGGACGCGGATAGGCGGATTGTTTACTTTCACCCAAACAAAAATATTTTTCAGCACAGATGGAACAGATTCCACGAGATTTTCACAGATTTTTTTTGATTTTAAGCATTGAAAAAAAAATCTGTGAAAATCTCGTGGAATCTGTTCCATCTGTGATGAAAAGTATTTTTGTCCTGTAAAAAAAAAATTGTGAAAATCCGTCTCACCCGCGTCCTCCGCGCTCCAATTCCTATCATGGTACGAAATTAGTCTTTTTCTTGAAATTGGGTAGAAAGATTTTTAAGATTTTAAAATTTTTCCGTCGGAAGACTCATGGTTCGCATCATTTCCTGCCATTTATCCAAATCTTGTTTTGGAATGTCTTTTTTGGCAATAGATTCTATTGCAATCAACGGGTTCATATCGCCCCGTTTGTCAAAAGTCAATTGGAGCAAATACTGCACCTTTTTATCTTTGGGATTCACTAAGCCGAATGATTCGACCATGCCCACTTCGTTCATCGTTTGTTGCGCGAGCAAGGGCGTAAGCGTAGGGTGTTTTTCAAAAAGCTTGATTAAAAAATCAATGGAACGTTGATTTTTATTAAAATTTTGTTCGGTTTTAAACTTCGTTTTCAAAATATCTTTCCGATTGTTCTTAATTGCTCCGACGATTTCATATACATTTTTCAAGCGTTCGGGAGCGAATAACAAGGTTTCATAATTGGAATCTTGATGCACATTCACGACGATTTGCGCGTACTGATTTTGAATAAAGGGACATGCCGTGTAAAAATATCCACTCAATTGATGCGCAAAATGTTCTGCGGCTTGCTTGTTGGTAATATTTTTGCGTTGAGCAAAATCCAAGACCGCACGACCTAATTCATTGTTAAAAAAAGTATCTTTTTGCACCAAATCCCGCATACATTGCTCATACATTTTACGCCAAGTCGCATCTTTAAATTCCGTTTTTCTATCCACTGTTTTTTTATAATTCTTTGTAATACAGTCACATAAAGGTGCATTTAATTTGCTATAAAAAAGAGATTCATCTCCATCATAACCATATTTTTCGCCAAATGCAGGACAATTTTGAAACGTTTGAATTAAAATATTTTTTTGCAAATCTTTCTCATTATCACGCGGTGCGTAGGCGATGAGCTGCTTATAATCGGGATAAACGGGTTCAAAAATTTGTTTTGCAAAAAAATGAAATCGCATAAAATTTCGTTGAGCAGGTTCAAGCGTAGCAGGTCCCGTAAATTTTTGACACAAATCATCCGCTATTTTGCCCATCATTTCCGTTTTATTTTCAGGTTCTGCCTGTTGCAAAAAAGAGGCTGCATTGGGCACCGCTTGTGCAACCGCCCGTTTTAACCAATAACGCGCTTTGATTCGATTTTGTGCTACCCCATTTCCCTGTAAATACAATTGACCGACCAGCAATTGTGCCAAAGGAAAACCACCTTTTGCCGCTTTTTCGCTCCAAAAAAAGGATTTCTGCAAATCTTTCCCAACGCCTTCTCCTTCCATATATGCTGCTGCAAGGTTATA
>JBDKKX010000154.1:0-10344 GCA_039795795.1 Bacteroidota bacterium
TTTTCCGCCCCGTCGAAAATACTATCAAAATCACTTGTAAATTTTTTTTTAGCCACTTTGTTTTGAATGAAGCATTGATTTAAATGAAAGTTATAATTCGTTTTAAATCAATAGTTTAAGCAAATACGGCTCCTTCGACCCGCGATAACACTTCTTTTGCCAACGATAAATAATCTTCCGCGCCCGCACTTCGAGGCTGATAGGCAAAAATATCTTTTCGTTGCGCGGGTGCTTCCGCAAGCGCGACATTATCTCGAATATAGGTTTTAAACACTTTTTCGCCGAAATGTTTGTGAATGGTGTCCACCACATCCCGATTTAAAACGCGTCGTGCATCATACATCGTTGCGATTACGCCGCCAATATCCAAATTTTTGTTTAATCTGAACTTAACTTTGTCCACAACTTGTTTGATTTTAGCCAAACCTTGTAACGCTAAAAATTGCGTTTGCAACGGAATCAAGATATAACGACTGCTCGTCAACGCGTTCAGCGTCAACAAACCCAGCGACGGCGGACAATCTAACAAGATATAGTCATATCGATCCACCACCGTCTCGAACAATTCGCGCAAAATATATTCGCGTCCCGCTTCGTTAATCAACTCCATTTCTGCACCCGACAGGTCGAGGGATGACGTGATGACATCCATATTAGGTTTATAGGTATAAGGTTGCAACTCGCCTTCGCCGCGCAATGCTTCATAAATCGTAATTTTTTGACGCGGAATCCCCAACGAAAGCGTCAAATTGGCTTGCGGGTCGAGGTCGATGAGCAATACTTTTTTGCCCAATTCGACTAATCCAGCACCTATATTAATAGTACTCGTCGTTTTGCCGACTCCGCCTTTATGATTTAGCAATGAAATTATCGTCCCCATAGTTTTCGGCTGTTCGTTTGGAGCAGCACAAATCGTGTGATAGATGAAAAAAGGTTGTTATAAAAGAAAATTCGCCGTAAAAATAATCTTTTTTTAGATTATTCACGACTTTTTGCAAGGTTTTACCATTTTTTTTTGAAAAAGTTGCAATTGAGAAGCCCTCAGTTGAGGACAAAGATTGCTACATTTGTGTAAAAACAACAACGATATGGTCATTATTGTCGGTAAACAGGGTCAATTATGCAATCGCATTTTCCATGCCTCTGCTTTTTTAGCGAATGCGATTGAATACGATTATCCTTGCTTAGGTTATTTGGTGATGGAACCTGTAAAAATGAGGCAATATTTGACGGATTTTCCCGATGGACAGGTGATTATGGTCTCTAAATCGGCATTACGGGCTTCTTTTTGTTTGGATGTGGCGGAGGAAACGCAATGTGCTGGTTTTCCACTGCATGCGAGTACGAAAAATTTGTTTTGGATAAAGGAAATTGCACATCCTGCGACGTTGGAATTTGCGATAAACTCGCTTTATATCGACAAAAAGATGAGCGAAGCGGGCAAATATGTCGAAAATAAAGGATTGCCTGTGACGATTTTGGAGGTACGGTCTTTGGGAAAATTTAAATATAATCCTTTGGCAGCACCGATTGCTGTGGAAGCGGGCGGCAAATTCGCTGTAAAAGGCAGTGGCGGCGTGACGGAAGTGTTGAATGATGCGGGTTTTGAGTTTAGTTGCCGCGATGGACAGGGGAAAATTCATTGGTTTCAAGTGGGCGATAAATCGAACCTTGCAATAGAAGTGCAAAAGTGATGCTGTGATACAATGGGAACACATAGGGACATAGGACACATAGATTTTTTTCAAAGAATTGACTATCAATAGTTAAAAAACCTATGTGTCCTATGTACCTATGTGTTACCGAAATCAAAGAACACTTTCTTTCAAAAGATTTTTAAATTTATGAATGGTCTGCGTCGGATTTTTCGCGCCAAAAACGCTACTGCCCGCCACTAAAACATTCGCGCCCGCCCGTAACAAAGCTTCTGCATTCTGCAAACCAACGCCACCGTCAATTTCAATGAAAACATCGTCCAAATTACGTTCTTCCAACATCGCCCGTAAAGCGCGAATTTTCGGAATGGTTTGATAAATAAATTGTTGTCCACCAAAACCGGGATTGACGCTCATCAAACAAACCAAATCCAAATTTTCCAAAACGTCTTCCAACACGCGCACAGGCGTATGCGGATTCAATGCAACGCCCGCTTTCGCGCCCGTTGCCCGAATCTGTTGCAACGTTCGATGCAAATGCGGACACGCTTCGTAATGCACTGTAATCACATCCGCGCCCGCCGCCCGAAACGATTCAATATATTTTTCAGGTTCGACAATCATTAAATGCACATCTAATGGTTTGGTCGCCATTTTTTTCATCGCCGCAATGACGAACATGCCAAAGGTAATGTTCGGCACAAATCGACCGTCCATCACGTCTAAATGAAACCAATCGGCTTCACTCTGATTCACCATTTGGAAATCCGCCGCCAAATGGGTAAAATCGGCAGCCAGCACAGAAGGGGCAATTAAATAAGGTTTCATAGTATCCATTAAAAAAAATTCGTTGTAGTAATATTGCCATTTTAAATCGCAACATCACCACCTTTTTTTGATTAAAATTTGGGTTAAACTTTTGTTAAAAATTTATATAAATATTATTTATAAAAATATATAAAATATTAATTATTAATTTTTTATACTAAAATTATTGAAAACACGTTTGAAAGGCGATATTACTTTCCATTAAAATTTCGTCAAAAAATAGACTAAAAACAGATAGAAAGCGTAAAAATTGTACTTTTGAAACGTTTTTCAATCATTACCTTAGCTTTTTTTTTAAAAAAACATCCATTCGGATTCAATACCATGATAAAAAAGGTGATTTTTGCAGCCGCTATCGCTGCTACCGCGACAACCACAATTTCAGCACAAAAAATAGCGATTGTGGATATTACGCAAGTGTTGCAAGCGCAACCTGATTACAAAAAAGCGCAAGAAGAGTTGGACAAAATCGCGCAACAGTGGCGACAAGAAATCGCGCAACAACAAGATGTCGTCAAAGGCATGTATGAACGGTTGCGCGCAGAATCGCCGCTTTTGACCAAAGAGGCTGCGGCGAAACGGGAAGATGAAATCGAGGCGAAATCGAAAGGCATCCGCGATGCACAACGGGAAAAGTTTGGTCCAGAAGGCGCGTTGTTCAAAAAACGCCAAGAATTGGTTAAACCCGTTCAAGACCGCGTGTATGGTGCGATTGAAAAATTTGCCGCAGATAGGGGTTTTGATTTGATTTTGGATAAAGGCGGTTCGGCAGGCATCATTTTCGCGGCTCCGTCGTTCGATAAGACACAGATGATTCTGGATATGTTGAAAAAATAGTTCCTTATAATGATGAATGATAAATGATAAATGATGAATTACTTAATTCATCATTTATCATTCATCATTCATCATTAGAATTTAATAACCAATTTTTAATTTTTTTTTTAATTTTTTGAATGAAAAATACAGTAAAATCACTGTTTTTAACGGTAACATTGGCAGTCGGAGCGGCTGTCACGACGCAAGCGCAAACTAAAATCGGCTATATGAATGCGAATTTAGTCTTGGCAGATATGGCGGAAATGAAAGCGGCGGATTCGGAATTGTCAACGATGTCTTCGCAATTGCAAAAACAAGATTCGTTAAAAGTGACAGAATTCCAAAGAAAATACCAAGAATTAGCGAAAAAAGCACAAGAAGGTACGATGTCGCCTAAACAGGAGCAAGAAGCATCTCAGGCTTTGGAATTGGAAAAAGCAGAAATCACGAAATTCGAGCAGGAAATGACGAAGCGTTTGCAAGAAAAACGGGCAGCTTTGTATCAACCCGTTTACGACCGCGTGAATAAAGCGATTTCGGAAGTGGCGAAAGAAAAAGGGTATGCGTATGTGATTGATGCGACGGCGGGTTCGATTCTTTACGCCGATGATGCGAACGATTTGAGTGCGTTGGTGCGGGCGAAAATGGGTTTGCCGCCTTTGGTGAAGAAATAAGTTACATTTTTATTCCGCAATTACAAAAGTCCACAAAAGAAAATCTTTTGTGGACTTTTGCTTTTTCAAAAAAAAACGTATCTTTGCATAAAATATAGTCAAAATATGCCAACAACATCTGTCGAAACGGTACCAAAACAAAGTGTAAAACAACCTCGTTTCATAACTATCGAAAGTTATTTGAAACGAGAAGACATCGCTTTGTATAAAAATGAATATCATAACGGAATCATAATACGCATGCCAGGAGCCAAAGCCAAACATAATCAAATTGCTGCTCAATTCACAGCAGCACTCATCAACGCGGTTGATAACCTTTTAGAAACGTATTTGGTTTACAACAGTGATATGAAAATTTATATTCCTGTGCATAATCACATCGTTTATCCAGATGCTGTGGTGGTTTGTGAAGCACCTAAATATTGGAATGGGCGGGAAGATATTATTTTAAATCCTGTTTTGATAGTAGAGGTATTGTCGGACAGTACTAAAAATTATGACAAAGGTGGCAAATTTATGAAATATAAGAATATTCCATCTTTCAAGGAGTATATTTTGGTAAGTCAAGAAGATTTTTACGTCGAAAGCTGGTATCGAGAATCTCCAGGACGGTGGTTGGAGACTTGCATTGAAGGTAAAGATAATTTGATTCATTTAGCTTCTCTTGGTGTTGATATTGATTTAAACAAAGTTTATAAAAATATTACTATATGAAAGTGGGCGCAAGTTAAAACTTGCGCCATTTTTTTTATAAAAACTGTATTTAAACACAAATTTCAAAAACTTACTATTTACCCAATTCAAACACGGGAAATCACCTTGTTAGACATAAAAAATTTGTTTTATGCCAATCTTTTCCCTTCAAAAGAACTGCTTTTGAACAAAAAATGCACTTTTTTGAACATAAAAAAATGCTTTTAAACTTTGTTAATTGGGGTTCATTTGCTACCTTTGCCCGCGAATTAAGAAAACATATAAAAAGCTATATATGATAAAGCAATTGTCCGTTTTTATTTTCATCTGTTTGGGGATGTCATTTGGTGTTTTGAAGGCTCAAAACGCACACGGTAACGCGCCTGAAAATCACGGCAATCCACCTACGCATGAAACGGCTTCGGGAAAACAAGCGGCGCATGCTGCCGAAAATCATGGGGAATCGGCTCAGAAATTTGACCTTAATGAATTGATTCTCAATCATATTGGTAATACAAATGAATTTCATTTGTGGGGCGATTTGTCGATTCCATTGCCTTGTATTTTGTACTCGAATGAAGATGGTTTGAATACTTTTTTGTCGTCGGAATGGCATCATGGTCACAAGGCGTACAATCGGTATGTGTCGGATCATGGCGCGGTTCGGCGGATTAAAGATGCGTCTTTTCCATCGGGAAGCGTTGCATTGGAAGGTCATGGCGAGCATTTTGTGGAACACAAGCAGGCAAATGGAGAAGAAGTGGGTTCAATTACGCATAATGGCAAAAAATATGAACTCGAAAAACCATCTGGTTTGTTAACGACTTCGTCTTTTTATGATTTTTCGATTACGAAAAATGTATTTACGATGTTATTGGCGGCATTATTATTGTTTTTAATATTTCGTTATGTTGCGAATCGGTACAAATCGCATCCGAATCAAGCACCGACGGGGATTCAAAATGTAATGGAAGTATTGGTAATGTTTATTGTGAACGAGGTTGCAAAACCGATGTTGGGCGATAGGTATTTGAAATTTTTACCATATTTATTGACGATATTCTTTTTTATTTTAACTTGTAATGTATTGGGTTTGATTCCAGTCTTTCCAGGCGGCGCGAATGTGACGGGTAATATTGCTACAACAGCAGCTTTGGCGTTGATAGCGTTTATCGTGGTGAATGTGAATGGAAAGGCGGATTATTGGAAACATATTTTTTGGATGCCGGGCGTACCGGTTTTGATGAAAATCTTCCTTGCGCCGATAGAATTAATTGGCGTTTTCACGAAACCGTTCTCGTTGATGATACGGCTTTTCGCAAATATCACGGCGGGTCACATCATTATTTTAGCATTGGTCGGTTTGATTTTCGTGTTTGGACAAGCGGGACAAAGTCTTGGTGGTTCGATAGGCGGTGCGGCGATTAGTGTTCCGTTTACCTTGTTTTTGAGCATTATTGAATTATTAGTTGCGTTTTTGCAAGCGTTCATTTTCACGATTTTGACCGCTTCTTATATTGGTGCTGCGACGGAAGAGCATCATCATTAATGCGAGCTTGGAATTAGGATTAAATAGAATTTTTTTAGGATTAAATGGGATTGATTTTTAGAATTTTTGAGATTTTTTAGGATTTAATATAGTATTTAATAATTCTAATGCTATAGAATTAAATGGGATTGATTTTTAGGAGTTTCATGAGTTAACAATCCTAAAAAAATCCCAAAAATTCTAAAAATCAATCCCATTTAATCCTAAAAAAATCCTATTTAATCCTAATTCCAAACGCGAAAATTTGGATAATATTTTTTTCATTTTATAAATTAAAAACGTCATGTATTCAGCGATTGGAGCAGGTTTGGCAGCTATTGGAGCTGGAATCGGAGTAGGATTCATTGGTGGTAAAGGTTTGGAAGCGATTGCGCGCCAACCCGAAGCAGCGAATGATTTGCGTACAAACATGTTGATCACTGCGGCTTTGGTAGAAGCGGTGGCTTTGTTTGCCTGCGTTATCGCATTCTTGGGTCAAAAATAATTCATTGACATCGAGTTTGCGCAAAGGAATTGCCCGAATTGCTGACGGTTGGTCAGCATTCGGGTAACAATTTAAATAAAATTATTTGTTTTAAAATATAAATTGGCATTTATAATGATTTTTTTAGCAGAATTTTCGGTTATCAAACCTGATTTTGGTTTATTTTTCTGGACGTTATTGATATTTTTATTATTACTGTCCTTGTTAGCGAAATTTGCGTTTCGTCCGATGGTGGAAGCCTTGACGGAACGGGAAAATACGATTGCAGATTCCTTGGCGCAAGCGGATAAAGCGCGCTCGGAAATGTCGAATCTTAAAGCTCAAAATGAGGCATTATTGGCGCAAGCGCGCGAAGAACGCACTCAAATTTTGAAGGAAGCGAAAGAAATGGGCGATGGCATCGTTGCTGATGCAAAAGCACGCGCTCAAGACGAAGCGCGTAAAATTACTCAAGGCGCGATGGCGGATATTGATAATCAAAAAAGAGCAGCTTTGGCGGAGTTGAAAAACAAATCGGGACAATTGGCTTTGGATATTGCAGGAAAAGTGTTGCGTAGAGAGTTGGCGAGCAATCCAGAACAACAACGGTATGTAAATGCGCTTACAAAAGAAATTAATTTAAATTAATTTAAATAAATAAAATTTACCATGTCTGTCAGCAGAATCGCGGCGCGTTACGCCAAATCATTAATCGACCTTGCCATCGAGCGCGGACAATTGGGCATGGTCATCCGAGACATAAAATCACTAAGTGAAGCGGTTAAAAATCGTGATTTGTACTTAATGTTCAAAAGCCCGATTATCTTGCCTGATAAAAAAAAGCAAGTCACCGAGACGTTGTTTGGCGACAGTTATAGCACGTTGACGATGGCTTTTTTGCGGATTTGTATCACGAAAGGACGGGAAAGTTTGTTGCCCGAAATTGCGGACGAAGCGTTAGCGATTCACAAACAAATGCAAAGTTTGACGACGATTAAAATTACAACGGCTTCGCCTTTGAGTGCGGAAAGTTTAGAATCGATTCGCCGTCGCTTTGAAGTGAGTTCTTCAACGGGCAAAACCGTTGATTTTCAAACGGTTGTGAATCCTGATTTGATAGGTGGTTTTGTGGTAGAATTTGGAGACCGTTTATATGACGCGAGTATTGCACATCAATTGGACGGTTTAAGAAAAACGTTTATCGACAGTTCTTACGACAAAAAAATATAATCATTTTTTTAATGATGAATGATGAATGATAAATGATGAATTCATTGATAATCATTCATCATTTATCATTCATCATTCATCATTAAAGAAATATGGACATTTCATTTCGAGATTTTTTGTATCAAATGACGGTTAAACCGATTGAGTTATCGGAAGGAAGTTATCGCTATTTGATAGTTTTAGAAAGTTTTGAAGCGAAATACGAAATTTTATGTCGTTTTTTGGAAAGTTTTATATCCGATACCGATATTCAGCATACGATTTTAAACATTAAGTTGTTTTTAAGACACGTTTTGAATTATCAGAAAGGAGATAGTACACAATCCGATTTAGACCGATTATTATTGTACGAATTGGGTGGATTACAGGAAGGTTTTCTCGGCGAAATCTCCGACCGAAATGGAGATACGCCCGTGAAAATTTATTACGATATGCAGTACAAACGGACATTTTTAGCCTTTACGGATAATACGGATGTTCGTTTTAAGATAGATTTGAATAATTTGTTACAATTATTAGAAGATTGGAGCATCATTCTAAAGCGGTTAAATTTTTTAACCCAATAAAATCAATAATATTTTTTTCATATTCATAATATAATAATTATCAAATGGTTGATGTCAAACCAGACGAAATATCAGCGATACTGAAACAACAACTGAGCGGATTCAGCACCGCCGCCGAGTTGGAACAAGTTGGAACGGTATTGCAAGTGGGCGACGGAATCGCTCGTATATATGGCTTGAATTCGGTTCAAGCGGGAGAATTGGTCGAGTTTGAAACTGGCACCCAAGCAATTGCTTTGAACTTGGAAGAAGACAACGTCGGTGTGGTGTTACTCGGAAATTCGGATGGTATCCGCGAAGGTGCGAAAGCGCGTCGTACTGGTCGCATCGCCTCTATCCAAGTGGGCGAAGGGATGATTGGACGGGTGGTGAACCCGCTTGGTCAACCGATTGACGGTAAAGGTCCGATTGGCGGCGTGAAATATGAGATGCCTTTGGAGCGTAAAGCACCAGGAGTATTGTTCCGTCAGCCCGTCAACGAACCGTTGCAAACGGGTATTAAGGCGATTGATGCGATGATTCCGATTGGGCGCGGACAACGGGAGTTGATTATCGGCGACCGTCAGACGGGCAAAACGGCGATTGCATTGGATACGATTATCAATCAAAAGGAGTTTTTCAAACGCGGCGAACCTGTTTTTTGTATTTACGTTGCGTCGGGACAGAAGGCTTCGACGGTGGCGCAGGTTGCGAAAGTGTTGGAAGAGAATGGGGCGATGGATTATACGGTGATTGTGTCTTCTTCTGCGGCGGAACCTGCACCGATGCAGTTTTACGCGCCGTTTGCGGGGGCTGCGATTGGTGAATTTTTCCGTGATACAGGTCGTCCTGCCTTGATTATTTATGACGATTTGAGTAAACAAGCGGTGGCGTATCGAGAAGTTTCGTTGTTATTGCGTCGTCCGCCAGGTCGTGAAGCGTATCCGGGAGACGTGTTTTATTTGCACTCGCGCTTGCTCGAACGGGCGGCAAAAGTCATTAATAATGATGCGTTGGCGCAAAATATGAACGATTTACCTGAATCTTTGAAGCGTTCTGGCAAAGTGAAAGGCGGTGGTTCATTGACAGCATTGCCGATTATCGAAACGCAAGCGGGAGACGTTTCGGCGTATATCCCAACGAATGTGATTTCGATTACGGATGGACAAATCTTTTTGGAATCGAACTTGTTTAATGCAGGGGTTCGTCCAGCGATTAACGTAGGTATCTCGGTCAGTCGTGTGGGGGGAAATGCGCAAATCAAGTCGATGAAAAAAGTGGCGGGTACGTTGAAACTCGACCAAGCACAATTCCGTGAGTTGGAAGCGTTTGCGAAATTCGGTTCGGACTTGGATGCGGCGACAAAAGCGGTTTTGGACAAAGGCTCCAGAAACGTTGAATTGTTGAAACAACCTCAATTTGCACCTGTTTCTGTTGAAAAACAAGTTGCAGGGATGTATTTGGGTACAAACAATTTGTTGCGCGACGTGCCAGTGAACAAAGTCAGCGCATTTGAACAAGCGTTCTACTTGCAATTGGAAAGAAGACATAAAGATGTGTTGGAAAATTTCCGCAAAGGGAGATTGGAAAACGCGGATTTGGATAAAGTAAAAAAATTGGCAGCAGAATTAGCGGCACAATTCAAAAAATAAAAATGTTTTACAATTGGAACACGGATGACACAGATTTTAGCGAATTTACACGGATTTTTATTTATCAAAAATAAAAATCCGTGTAAATCCGCCAAAATCTGTGTCATCCGTGTTCCAATATTCCATAAAGTTTTAATATGGCAAATCTTAAAGAAGTACGGGATAGGATTGCATCGGTCATCAGCACGCAGCAGATTACCAAAGCGATGAAAGTGGTCTCTGCGGCGAAACTCCGC
>JBDKKX010000155.1:0-10313 GCA_039795795.1 Bacteroidota bacterium
CTTATCAAAAAAGAAAATATTTTGAACACGCGGGCGCGGCGGGTGGTTGGATAGATTATTTAGGTTATCCGATTTGTCGGGGTCGAATGTTTGAAAAAGTGGAGCGCGATAGAAAACAATATGATGACCGTTCTGAAATTGCTTGGGCAAGTGGGGCGGCAATGGTGATTCGGGCGGATTTATTTGAAAAATTGGGTGGTTTTGATGCTGATTTTTGGGCGCATCAGGAGGAAATTGACCTTTGTTGGCGGTTGCGACGGGCAGGTTACAAGATTTTAGTGGAACCGCGTTCGGTGGTTTTTCATGTAGGCGGTGGTACTTTGGCGTATGACAATCCCAAAAAAACGTATTTGAATTTTCGGAATAATTTGTATATGATTTTTAAAAACGAGCCTGTTTTGAAATTATTATGGTTGATTCCGCTTCGATTGACGTTGGACGGGGTAGTGGGGATTCGATTTTTAGCGAATAAACAATGGCAACATACTTGGGCTATCCTCCAAGCGCATGGTTCGTTTTATAAAAATATTTTTAAATTAATTCAAAAACGAAAAATAGAAACGGCTTTAATTGAGGCACATCGGATTGGCGCGCCGAATCAAGGTGGGGTTTATAAAGGTTCTGCGGTATTTCAATTTTATGTTCGGGGGAAGAAGAAGTTTGCAGAGTTGTTTAATGCAAATATAAAAGCAAAAAATGATGAATAAGTATTTTACCATAAATTATTGAAAATCAACGAATTAACTTGCGTCAAGTTTCAACTTGACGCAAGTTTTTGCATAATTATGATTGGAAAGCAGGTAGGATTCGAACCTACAACGGATACACCCTGTTTGAGCATTATGCTTAGACAGGCAGTCCCCACTCTATCCAGGTTGAGTTACTGCTTTCATGGATTAGATATTTCAGAAGGTGGATTTCGTGTAATCCGCACCGCCGAATAAAAAAGTTTAACAACTTTTTTGGTAGTTTCGTTTTTAGAATTACCTTTGCGCTATGAATTACTTGAAAAATATATTAATTGCCCTTTTGATTGCAGCCGTATTGATACAGGCTTTTGCAACAGTGGGCGTTATTATGCGATTCCAAGCAAATCAAGATTATTATGCGAGGGTTTTGTGCGTCAATAAAAATCGTCCTGAATTGGCATGTCATGGCAAATGTTTTTTGATGCAGCAATTACAATCCGAATTTGAACAAGAGCAATCGGCTGAAAGACAGCATCTTCAAAAGTTGCTTGACCGAGATACGATACTTTTTTGCAATCATTTTACTTGCTTAAATTTTAAAGTTACGTTTTTACCGTTCTTTCAAAATACTGAAAATCCTTTATTTATAAACCAATTACATCCTCTCGCTCTTTGTAGTGCTATTTTTCGTCCGCCCATCGCGCTCGCGTAAGGTTTGATAGCCTATATTCCATCTATTTTTTTTGTTTAAAATGTCCAAAATGGCATCATCGGATGTTGCATTTTGCGATGCTTTTGTAATCTAAATCATTGATTTTCAATTGAAAAGAATACTATACACAGTTGTTCTTGCAATGCTATTGCTGTTAATGCAGATTGGCAATGTATCTGCACAACTGACGGTTTGTCCAGAACTAAGTTGTTCTGAAATGGGACACGACCCAACCCCTGCATCGGTGATGATAAGCCATACTCATGCGAAACGGGAATGGATGTTCTCTTACAAATATATGAATATGAGTATGAACGACGTGCTTTTAGGCACTCAAAGTATTTCTAAAAAGGATGTGTTTGTCAATTATCTGATGTCGCCTAACGATATGCGGATGGATATGCACATGCTTATGGGCATGTACGGCGTGAATCATCGGCTGACTTTGATGGCAATGCTAAATTATAATACGATTCAGATGAATATGACTATGTTTAATTCATCCAGTCATCATCATACATTGCTGAGTGATACGACGACGGCGCATTTTGTACAAACCAATGGTTTGAGTGATTTGAAATGTAATGTGCTTTATAATTTGATAAAGTTAACCAATCATCAACTGCTTTTGAGTGCAGGATTCAGTTTGCCTTTGGGCAGTATTACTTTGAAAGGCGCGGATCAAGATGCTATGTATCCCAATCGCAATTATCCTTATTTGATGCAATTGGGTTCTGGGACTTTTGATTTATTGCCTTGTGTAAATTATTGGTATCAAAAATCTAAATTTACTGGCAGTATTCAAATGGCAGGTGTTGTTAGAACGCATTATAATTCAATGAATTATAAATTAGGCAATGAAATAACTGCAACTGCCTGGTGTGCGTATCAATGGCATTCAATGGTGAGCAGTTCTGTTCGATGGGAAGGCAATTTTGTGGATAAGATAAAAGGTTATGATCCAACGCTTTATGCCTATAATGAACCTGCTGCAAATACAGATAATTCTGGGGGCAAAAAAGTTAATATTGCTTTGGGTTCGGTTATTCAGTTTAAAAAAGGGTTTTTGAAGCATAACCGATTGGCTTTTGAATATGTGTTACCGATTTATCAAAATTGGAATGGCGTACAAATGAAAGTCAAGGATGCTTTGTCTGCTGCTTGGTCTATTGGTTTTTGAGGAATTGCGGGACTTGGAATTGGGATTAAATGGGATTTTTTGGGGATTAAATGGGATTGATTTTTAGGATTCATTGGATTGAAAGGTTTGAAAATCCTACGAATCCTAAAAAATCAATCCCATTTAATCCCCAAAAAATCCCATTTAATCCTAATTCCAATGTACCACCTCACATTTAATCACTTCATTTAAAAGAAATAAAAACAATGAAAATCTTTTTCCATCGAAAACAAACGTTTTCAAATTTATTTACCCTAATCGGTTGCCTATTCATTATAGCTTGCGACCATAAGGAAATCGAACCGACGGTGCCGAAAGGGACTTTTACATTTCACTTGCACACCTATCTGGATAATAATGAGGTCGATGCCTATAATATTGACTATCCGACATTAGATGGGCGCAAAATCGCTTTGAATATCGCTCAATTGTATCTTTCAGATATTCAATTGGTCAAATTGGACGGTTCAACAGTCAATTTGACGGGCAAAAAGGTATTCAAAGTATTGGATGTCGAAACATATATGGTTGGGGACGCGCCGATTGGTAATTACAAATCCATTCGTTTCAAAGTGGGGCTTGACCCGACGACGAATCTTTTAAGTCCAACGAATCCTTCCGATTCTGCTTTCCTTAATAAACCAGAAATGTGGTTTGGTAATACCGCGCAACCTGATGGTTATGTTTTTATGAACGTGCAAGGTAGGATTGATACTTCTGCCCATAAGGATAAACCATTAGTGCCATTTGCCTATAAAATTGGGACAAATGCGCATTATACCCAAGTTAATATGGGCGATAATCCGTTTACAGTCGAAGAAGGCAAAACTGCTTATGGACATTTGGCGATTGATTGCAATAAATTATTTAATGGGATTTCTTTGAATCAATTGAGTAATCTGTCAGTAAAGACGGCGAGTGACAACAATTCTGCGCTTGCGACAAAGATTGCGAATAACATTCCAGCCATGTTTATTTATGAATAAAAGTGCGTTTTTGAGCATTTTAAGATTACACTTGACAGGTTTTGAAAACCTGTCAAGTGTTGATAACCAAATAGTTGTATGAATTAAAAACCGATTTTTTTACGTATTGCAAAAAGTAAAAAAAAACAATTCATTTATTTTTCATTTTTTTAAAACCAATTAATAACTAATGAAAAAGATTTATTTCTTTTCACTTCATTTGTTTGCTTTCGTCAGCGTATTCCTACTTGCAAACAATCCGATTTTGGCACATTTTGGCTCAAAAGGACCTTATGGTGGTTCTGTCAATTGCGCAATGGTTTATGATTCAACGGTTTACATCGGTACAACCAATGGTGGAGTGTATCGGAGTAGCAATTCTAATTTAACAAGTTGGACAGCGATGCCTGTGGGGTTGAAAAATGGCAAAATAACGGCTTTGGCGCATTCTGGCAGTTATTTGGTTGCAGGGACGCTGGATAGTGGGGTTTATATTTTCAATGGTTTCGTGGGTACGGATAGACATTGGGTGAAAATCAATCAAGGTTTGACGAATTTGAAAATTTTATCTTTGGTCGCGTTAGATTCCATTAGTTTTCTGGCAGGTACGGATGGCGGCGGCCTGTTCAAAACAACGAATAAAGGAGTTACTTGGACGGATGTTGCTTGGAGCGATTATGCTGTTACGGCTTTGGTGAAAGTAGGGAATCGTTTGTTGGGAACAAGGTCAGTTGGCGGCGTTTACATCTCGAATGACAATGGCGAAAACTGGACGAGTTTTAATGATGCCAATACGCTCAATATTAGTGGTACGATTGCCTTGTCGCACAATGCAACGACCGATGAATTGGCAGTTATCAATCGGAATGGTATTTTTATTTTATCGAATGCGAGTACTACGACAACGCCTATTTATAAGGCTGCATCTATGGGCTTGACAGAAGGAGCAATATTGCGTGCTGTCACCACGAATGGCACGAATTGGTATTTGGCAACAGATAAAGGTGCTTTTGTTTCCGCAACAGGTACTATCAATTGGGCAACTGCGAATTCGGGTTTGCAAACGCAGGATGTAAAAGTGGTGGTGCCTTTCCGAACAAGCCTTATTTTGGGTACGAACAAAGGCGGTATGTATAAATCTGCGACCAATCCGATTGCTTGGACGACATTCAACACAGGATATAACAATCTTGAAACGTATGCCATGGAAACAAGTGGTGCAACGGTCGTGGTTGCAGCAACGGAAAAAGGGGTTTTTGTGAGTACGGATTTAGCTGCGACTTACAATAGAGCGAATAATGGTTTGACGGATAGTTTAAATGTGACGTATTTGAAATTTTTAGGCAGCGTTTTATACGCGGGTACTAAAAATGCAGGTATTTTTATGAGTACGGACACGGGAAAAACTTGGTCAACGGCAAATGCAGGTTTAACGAATCTGAATATTAAAAAAATATTTGCATCTGCATCTAATTTATATGTATTGGATGCGAATAACAACCTTTTTCAAGCGATAGGTTGGAGTTGGTCTCCGATACAGGCAGGTTTGCCCGCAAATGTGATACCGACTTCGATGACTTTTTACGGTTCTAAAATGCTATTGGGTACTTTGGGACAGGGTGTTTTTACAAGAGAGGTTTTAAATGGCACTTGGACGGCTCTAAATACAGGATTGACTAATTTAAAGGTGACTTCGGTTACGACCAATGGCACTAAAATATTTGCGGGAACGGATGGTTCGGGTGTTTTTGTTGCGGACATTGCAACGGTGGGTTGGAAACAAGCAACTCTATTGACCATATCTCATACGGTTTTAATGGGTTTAGACGGAACAAAAATTCAAGAAATGGCTTTTTATAATGGTTATATATTTGCGAGTTACAAAGGTGGCTTATTAGCGACTTCCGATAATGGCGCAACTTGGATTGCGGGCGGTAATCAATTTAATTTGCCTTCTTATTCCAATATTAATACCATTGCTTTTGTGACGACAAGGGTTTTTGTGGCGACGGAGAATAATGGTTTATATTCAAATGCTTTATCCGAATTGCCCGTCATCGTTTCAAAAAGTGATGATATTAATAATAATTTAAATGAATTATTGATAATTAGCCCTAATCCGAATGAGGGTCATTTTAATATTCAACTAAAAGAGATGGTATCGGAGGTGAAATCTATAATCTTATATGATAATACAGGCAAAGCAATGCAAATCCTTTCTAATTTCAATGGTTTGGATAAGATTGATTTGACTGTGAATTATCCTGCGGGCATTTATTTTGTGCGGGTAAATACTGATAAAGGTATTGCTGTTAAAAAAATAGTCATTCAATAAGTTGCTGGTACGCTGGAATCGGGATTAAATGGGATTTTTTTGGGATTAAATAAGATTGATTTGTAGGATTTGTAGGATTTCAATCCTACAAATCAATATTATTTAATCCCAAAAAAATCCCATTTAATCCCAATTCCAGCGTACCATAAAAAAAGCTGTTGCGGATATCCGCAACAGCTCCAATGAAAAACGCTATCATTAAAAATTAAACCAACATTTTTTTAATATTGAGGTTTGAAAACAAAACAAATTGGATTCAAACGACCGTTCAAAGTTAAAAGGAATATGCCAAAGATGCAACTAAGCGAGACGGTTTTTTATCAAAAGAATAGCTTTTGCCTCCAAAAGATAAATGGTCTCCATAATTTGCAAAATTGCCTTCATACCGCAAATCAATGCCTAATTTACCCAAATCCAGCCCAATACCCGCTTGATAACCCCAAGTTGCCGTATTAAATTTGGCAGTATAGCCAGAAGTATTGGTCAATTCAGAAGTACTGCCCACATTGATATGCGCAATCGGACCCGCATTAACGCGGACGGTTTTAAATAATTGGTAGCCTATCATAATTGGAATATCCAATCGATTATAGGTTTCAGTACGAATCGTGTCTGTGATCGCTGCACCTGTGATGCTTTTCAAACTATAAGTTGCTTTGTTTGAATTAAACAACAATTCGGGTTGTACATAAAAGCCTAAAAACTTCGCACGCACAAAGGCACCAAATTGATAACCATAGCCTGCGTCATTTAACTTCAACCGAAAAGAATCTGCTCCATTTTTAATAGGCAAATCAGACGGGGAAATGTCAGTTGTGCTAATGCCCAGTTTTAGACCATAGGTTTGTGCCTGTAAAGGCAGATACGCAATCGTGCAGCAGACCATCGAAAAAAATAATTTTCTCATTCGGACTTTTTTGATTAAAATTTAGTGAATTATTTAAATATTTATGATATTTTAATAACGTCTGGATAGCTTAAAATGTATTTTCGCGCTGCATAAAATCGCTTGATTTAACGCAATCTTAACCTTTTGTTGTAAATTTGCATTTTTTGTGCCACGAATCCGTATCATCCGAGTATTAACTGTATAATTTGTTATGAATTTGATTCAAAAACCTGTATTTGTGGGTAGTTTTGTGCGGGAAGAGCAATGTCCGCCCGATAATTTGCCTGAATTTGCTTTTATTGGGCGTTCCAATGTGGGCAAATCGTCGTTGATTAACATGCTTTGCAGCACGAAAGGTTTGGCAAAAGTGTCAAACACGCCTGGTAAGACGCAATTAATGAATTATTTTCGCATAGACGATACTTGGTTTATGGTGGATTTGCCCGGTTATGGCTATGCGAAAGTCTCGCAAACGCAACGGGCGGCTTGGGAACGGATGATTTGGTATTTTTTGAAAAATAGAAAGCCATTAGCTTGTGTGTTTGTTTTAATCGATGGTATGATTCCGCCGCAAAAAATAGATATAGAATTTTTAAATAAATTAGGGCAACATAGCATTCCATTTGTGATGGTTTATACCAAAACCGACCGCATTACACAACGTGAGTTGAGCGTAAATATGGACGCAATGGATAAAAAATTGTCCGAAACATGGGAACAATTGCCCGAAAAATTCATTACATCTGCCGAAAAAGGCATGGGGCGCAAAGAAATATTAAATTTTATTCAAAATTTTTATAGTGTGTAATCCATTCATCAATCATAGAAACTTTATTAAATAATCTATTTTACGTTTAAAAATCTTACGCGATTATGTCAAAAAAAATTAACCCAGTGGAATACCTTGTTGAAAGGACTATTTTTGCGAGTCGGTGGCTGCAAGTGCCCTTGTATTTGGGCTTGGTTGTGGTGACTTTATTGTACAGCTTCAAATTTTTAATGGAACTGGCGCATATTTGCCACGACATTACGCACATGGATGAGTCCGCTTTAATGTTAGGTATTTTGACGCTGATTGATATGGTCATGGTTGCAAATTTACTAATGATGGTCTTAATGGGCGGTTATAGTACCTTTGTAAGTCACATTTCGTTGGAAAATGAGACGGATAGACCCGATTGGTTGGACAAAATGGATGCGGGTTCGATGAAAGCGAAATTAGCATCTTCTTTGGTGAGCATTTCGGCGATCCATTTATTGCGTTCCTTCATGTCTATCGAACATACGACGGTGACGGAAATGGCGATTAAAGAACACCATTTAAAATGGCAGGTTGTTATTCATTTAGTGTTTTTATTGTCTGCGATTATGTTGGCTGTGACGGATTATATTATGCATAAAAGTCACGCGTTTTCTCATAATCATAGCTCTAATGGTTTGGACGCACCAGATGTAGTGCATGGCGAGATACAAAAAGAGCAACTTTCGTAGCGTAATTATCTTGTTTCAGCACAATTGGCGCAATTATTTAGAAGATTTGCCACAAATTACATAAATTTTTCACCAAGTATCTACTTTAAATCTGGTAAAATTGTTGTATTTTGTGGCAAAATAATTTTGTTGCAAGTTGAATAAATTAATTTACTTTTACAATTATGTCCGATACTCAACACCTGAATTACACGCTTTATCCGCCCGTTGTCGAGCATCCGAAAGAGTGGCCGATTTATCTTTTAAGCGAAGACCGCAAACAGTTTATTCCAGAAATTGATGAATATACGTTTGAACGGCTTACAGAGTTGTATCCGAGAACAGGGGATTTGATTGCTGAGACGATGTATTTGGAACGGATTCGCATCAAGGAGGAACCTTGGAAGGTGGATCCGCCGAATGATAGGTCGTTTTGGAATAAAATTGGACAAAAGTTATTTTTGATTAAAAAAGATGATGTAAAACGCACTCAATCAGAACACAATGAGTTGTTAAAAAAAATAATTCATCGGTATTCTGAAGAAATTGTAGGCACGTTTAGCATTCCAGCGTTTAGTTTTGCGCGGCGTTTTTTGACTTTTTTCTTCAATCGCTGGTTGAATGCGGCGGCGGCTAAAAATGTATTAAACATTTGGTCGCGGAAACATCGGTTGTATGAGCGTTTGCGCGTGCATGGCGACGTGGAAGTGATTCGAGCTTTGGCAAAAAAAGGAACGATTGTCGTGGTGCCGACTCATTATAGTAATCTGGATTCTATTTTGATTGGATACACGATGGATGCGGTGTTGGGATTGCCACCGACGAGTTATGGTGCGGGTTTGAATTTGTATAATGCTGGAATTCCTGCTTTTTTTATGAATCGTTTGGGCGCGTATCGGGTGGACAGGCGTAAAAAAAATCCAATTTATTTGGAGACTTTGAAGGCGATGTCGAAATTGTCCATTGAACGAGGGACGCATAGTTTGTTTTTTCCGGGTGGGACGCGCAGTCGTTCGGGCATGATTGAAACGAAATTGAAATTGGGGTTGCTTGGAACGGCGGTCGAAGCACAACGGGCACTTTGTGAAAAGCAGTCGGATAAAAAAATTTTTATTGTGCCAGTGGTTTTAGGGTATCATTATGTGTTGGAAGCACCGCATTTGGTGGAAGAGCATTTGCGGATTTTGGGCAAACAACGTTATTTGACGAATAAAAATACAGGTACCAGTTTTCGGGAATGGTTGAAATTTGCATGGTTGTTTTTCTCTAAAAATACGGAAATTATATTGAGTTTTGGCAAACCGATGGATGTGCTTGGCAATTTTGTAGATGCGAATGGGCGGGCTTTTGACCAGCATAGCAATGAAATACATATTAAGGATTATTTTAGTATCAATGGACGTGTTTCTGCGGATATTCAACGAGAGGCGGAATATACTAAATTATTAGCGGATAAAATTGTGGATAGATTTCATAAGGAAAATGTGGTTTTGAGCAGTCAAGTGGTGGCTTATACGGCTTTTACGATGTTGAAAGCGTATAATGAAAAGTTAGATTTATTTGCGATTTTGCGGTTGCCGCCCGATGATTTTGTGTTTCCGATTGAGGATTTTACGGCGGCGGTTGGGGCGTTGCAACAAATTTTGTTGGAATTAGAAGCAAAAGGTAAAATGGAATTGTCCGAGCAAATTCGTTATACGACGGCGGATTTAGTTCGGGATGGGATTAAAAATTTAGGCATCTATCATGTGCATAAACCATTGACTTTCAATAAGAACGGCGATGTAGAAAGTGATGATTTTAAGACTTTATATTATTATCACAATCATTTAGAGAATTATGGGCTTGCGAAACGGGTCAATTGGGATTTGTTTAAAATCGAGGAAATTAAAAATGTAGGATAATCTTTGTTCTGAAAAAATCTGAGTACGGGACAAAAAGGCTTTTCATCACAGATTGAACAGATTCAACGGATTTTTCACAGATTTTTTTTGATTTTCAAACGTTAAAACCAAAAAAAATCTGTGAAATCTCGTTGAATCTGTTCAATCTGTGCCAAAAAGTATTTTTGTC
>JBDKKX010000156.1:0-10311 GCA_039795795.1 Bacteroidota bacterium
ATATGATTTTTTACAATAATCCAAAAGTCTTAATAGATGAAATTCCAAAAGATTGCAATGTACTTATTACCGAACATCGTTATACAAAACAGTATGATAAATCGGAAATTGCAGGTAAATATTGCGTTCAGTTTATGTATTTTGATAATACGGACAATGGTTTGCATATTTTGACTTGGTGGCGGCATCAATGTTTGGAATGGTGTTACAATCGCATTGAAGATGGGAAATTTGGCGACCAAAAATACTTAGATGATTGGACAACGCGTTTTAAGGGCGTGCATGTCCTGCAACATTTAGGCGGTGGGTTGGCTCCTTGGAATATCCAACAATATGATTTTTATTTTGATACGTACTGGCAATTGGCTTCCTTCGCGCCGAAGCTGTTAAAATTACAAAGAATTGATTCTAAGGAAGTTGTAGAACGAATTTTCTTTCATTTTCACGGCGTTAAGTTATATGAAGGCGGAAAAGTGATTTATGCACCCAAAATGTATGTGATAAGTAAATTTTTCAAAAATAAGTTTTACGAACCATACATTCAAAAATTAATGAATTGGAAATCAAAAATTCAAGCCATTGATGCGTCGTTTGACCCGAACGGAACACAATCCATTCAACAATATTATCAAGATAGTTGTAAAGGTTGGGGCGCGTATTTAAAAACCAATTTTATTAAAAAATATTTTGTTAAATAATATCTTTTGGCACAACTCATTCATTTAAAATCATTTACAGATGCACGCGGCAGCTTAAATGTCATTCAAGATCAATTGCCCTTTGCGGTGAAGCGCACTTACTATATGTATGGTGTGCCGCCCAAAACGCAACGCGGCGGTCATAAACATAAAAAATCGCGTCAAGCATTGATTTGTCTTGGCGGTGCTTGCACGATTTACAACCATGATGGCGATTCTGAAACACAATTTGTATTGGATAGCCCTGCCAAAATGCTGATTCTCGAACCCGCAGATTGGCATATTATGTACGATTTTTCAGAAAATGCCACTTTATTGGTGTTGGCATCCACGAAATACGATGTCCATGATTATATTGATACACCTTATCCAAATAGTACATTACCCAGATGAGAAACATAGATTACGAAAATCTACATTATTTAAATCGCCCATTTTTAGATGGTTATAAAAAATCATTTGCAGATATTTTGCAAAATGGCTGGTTTATTCTCGGCAAAAATGTCGAAAAATTTGAACAAGAATTTGCGGAGTATCTTGGTGCCCGCTATTTTATTGGAGTCGCTTCTGGCTTGGACGCGCTTGAAATTCCGTTGAAAGCCTTTGATTTTCCATTGGGTTCGGAAGTCCTTGTGCCTTCTAATACTTATATTGCAACCGTCAATGCGGTGATTAATTCGGGTCATATTCCCGTTTTTGTAGAACCTGATATTAAAACGTATAATATTGACCCTCAACGAATTGAGAAAAAAATTACGCCGAAAACACGGGCGATTATGCTCGTACATTTGTACGGTCAGCCGTGTGATATGCAGCCTATTTTGAATATTTGCCAAAAATATAATTTAAAATTAATTGAAGATTGTGCGCAATCGCATGGCGCAACTTATCAGGGCAAAATGACGGGTACTTTTGGCGATGCGGGCGCGTTTAGCTTTTATCCAACGAAAAATTTAGGTGCGTTAGGCGATGCAGGCGGGATTGCGTTGAATGACGAAACTTTATACAAAAAGTTGAAAGCATGGCGGAATTATGGTTCCAATATTAAGTATCAAAATGAATATATTGGCGATAATTCGCGGTTGGATGAAATCCAAGCCAGTTTTTTAAGCATTAAATTGCAAAGTTTGGATTATATTAATCGGCGAAAAAACCAAATTGCAAAATATTATTTGAATCATTTGAAATCTGATTATATTTTGCCGTCCACGATTGCAAATTGTTTTAATGTTTATCATATTTTTCCCATTCGGCATCCGCGTCGAAATGAGTTGCGCGAATATTTATTAGCGCATGGCATTAAAACGGAAGTTCATTATCCGATTGCACCGTGTGACCAAAAATCAATTCAAAATTGGGCTGCTAAAAATGCTATCTCATTGAAAAACAATGATTTTGACTTAGCGCGGAATATTCATGCGACGGAATTAAGTTTACCTTGCTCGCCGATTCATACGGAAGATGATATTGAATATATTGTAAAAATAATGAATCGTTTTTGGAACACATAGGAACATAGGACACATAGATTTTTTAAACGCTTGATAATCAAGCGTTTAAAAAATCTATGTGTCCTATGTTCCTATGTGTTCCAAAAATATTACCGTTTGGGCACTATCGTATCCAAATAACTCACGACCGCACCTCCCCAAATCCCCATACCACCTTGAATATTGCTTTTCACTCGCGTATAGGACGAAAAAGGTCCCTGATTATTGGCATTAAACTCCAAAGTCCGCCAAAATTGATATTGTGCCGCATCAATATTCAACCATTTAATCGATAAAGTATCGCCGCGCTGAAATAAGCCCTCCGATTTCTCTTTTTTATTAAACAAATTAAACATAAAGTGTTGACCATCAATCAATTCGTCTGTATATACAGATTGTCGTCCTGCCTTATATGAGCCGCCATTCAAACTCAACACATAACGATAATAATTCAACTCATTTGGAATATCTTGGATATAGACACGCATTTGCGCCATCGTATCGTTTTGATTGATGCCAGGCGGTTTGATAAAATAAGCACTATCAATTGGAACATATTTTGGAATCGTGGTGACAGCCGTAAGCGTTTGATTGTCTTTTTTGATGGTTAAACGATACGTTTTGCCAATTTCCCCTTTCATTTTTTGGGTCAAATCCACGTACAAACACAAATTAAAATTAGATTGAACGCTGTCCACATTGATTCCAAAGAGCGTACCTGCGCGTCGTTTCGTCATAGAATCCAAATTCTGCCAACAAAATTCACTTAATTTTACCGAATCTGTTCCATTTGAAAGGGTTATATCTGCATTATTTACAAATATATTACTGGTACTAAATTCTTTTTGGAACGGAATCGCCCGCGTCAATATCACATAAGGCGGCAAAGCACGCTTCGCATCTTTGCCAAGACCTGCTTCAATATAACCTTCGACCACGATTTCATCCGAATTGGAATTCACCGTAGGCGTGAGTTCTTTTTCACAGGCAACCATACTGATAAGCACGATGGCAAAGCCGATATAATTGATTTTCATTGTTTTATATATTTTTGAATTACGTACCATATCACTTAGATAAATTATAGTCCAATCAAACGCGGCAATAACATCAACAACAACACTGCGCCCGAAATAATGGTGGACAGCGTTGCTGAAAACTTTGAAAGCGTTTTTTGTGGGGTCATTTTTGCCATTTGAAGCAAGGCGGCGATGCCTGCGATGAAGCTGACCACTGTGCCTATCATAAAAGTAAGGACTAAGGCGGCAAACAATACCTCAGCTTGATTCGAACTGCTAAACAAACTACCCCAAATCGCTAAAAAGGCAGCGCCAACTGCCAATACCATTGCAATCAGTGCTATTCCTAAAGCATTGACTGAAATACTTGCATATTTATCGCCCTTCGTTAATTCGACAGCACTGCTCAATTTAGCCTCATTGTTGAAAATCATCTTATTATTGGCATCAATTATGCGAGCAACTTGCTCTAATCGAATCGTTCCCTCCCCTGTATTGAGCGACTCACAAAGTTTGTAAGTAATTGTTTTGTCATCCATGCTCACAATCATTGCCGCAATCGTACTGCCGCGTTTCAACTTAATTTGCACACAATCCTGCCCACTACTATCTTTTTGGGCAATGCGATTCGATTGTTGTGCAACATAACGGATTTTTTTTTGCAACCAATACGTGAAAAATCTTTGTTTAAAGGTCAAAGGTGCTTTTGAGCCTGTACTTTTAAGAGGCAAATGCGCTTTTATGCTTCCTGTATCAACCCGAATTGTCGCAAAAGAAGTCATTTGCAGACAAAAAAATTGTAAAAGCAGCAATACAAGTATTTTTTTCATAATTTAACAGTTTGTTTGCAATTTCCACTTTGGAAATTACGCATATATTCTTAATACAGGACAAAAAAGGTGTAGAGCGAATGGGAACACGGAGGACGCGGATTTTACGAATTTACGCGGATTTTTTTTGGATTTTATGCTGAATTTTAAGCCGAAATTCAAAAAAATCCGTGTAAATTCGTAAAATCCGTGTACTCCGTGTTCCCATTCGTATCGTAATTTTTTTGTCCCGTACTGAGGGATATTTTGGAATGAATTAAATTACAAAGAAATAACAAGAATCCTTGAATTGCAATTTTGTTTGTAAGAAAATTTCGGAATAAAATGCAATTGTTTCTTGAAAATTCGTAAAAAGGCTCATTCCAATAATTAGGATGTCTCTTTTGAAACCCCTTAAATACAAAAATTAAATATGAAATTGTATATATTTAATCGTCTTATTTGCCACCAAGTGCATTTTTTCGTAATACGTTTTTAAAGCTAAAGCGGGAAAATCCAAATCTCGCGCATAAATATCGTTATTGGCATATAAAAGTTGACATTTTGGATCGTTTTGAATCGTTTCAAGCGTGAAATCGTACAAAACATCCGAATCTGTTTTCAGTTGTACTAAACCCTCCGATTTCAAAAAGTGGCGGTATCGTTCCAAAAAAGCAGGAGCCGTCAAACGCCGATTTTCCTTACTTTCACGCAAAAACGGGTCAGGAAACGTAATCCAAATCTCAGAAACTTCTTCGGGCGCGAAAAATGCCTCTATTTGTTCGATGCGCGTGCGCAAAAAAGCCACATTTTGCAACCCTTCTTCCAACGCTATCGCCGCGCCTTGATGAATCCGCGCTCCTTTGATATCCACCCCTATAAAATTGTAATTTGGAAACATGCGTGCTAAACCCAATGTGTATTCCCCGCGTCCACAAGCTAATTCGAGGATAATGGGCTGATTCTTTTTGAAATGAAGTTCATTCCATCGCCCTTTCATTTCGTAAAAAACGCCCGCTTGTTGCAACGACGGTTTTTCCTTGTCATGCGTCCGATTTTCATACACATTTGGACACGCCATCAATTCGGCAAATTTTTGTAACTTATTGCGACTCATATTTATATATATACTTGGTACATACGATGTATCAATCCATCTGCGATGCGTATTACATTGCTTTGTATTGATTTCAGTAGAATAATGCCGCAAAGATAGCGAAGCATACACGTACTTTTTTGCTTTTTTAAAACAACGTCCTGTTATTTTTTATAAAAAATTTAAAAAAAAATATAAATATTTGTACATTTGTTGCGATTTCACCGTCACAAAAATACATACAAATACACCTAATTACCTATCGGGGAAGTAACGTCGGCATCAAACTGGCGATAAATGAATGTGCATTTAACTTGAAACCGTTCACTCATAAAAAAAACCCGATATGACAAGATTTCGCATGCCCACAGCCGTCGAAAATTGGAGCGACAAAGCGGCACAAGCCTTTGATAATCAAGATTTTGCGATGACGATTCGCTATTGTATCAAAGCCCTTTCGCTTGACCCTTCTTTCCCTGCTGCACAGAAATTGAAAATGATTGCCGAGCAACGCTCGGCAATTGCCTTTTTAAAGAGATAGTTCCCGCCTCCCAATCCGATTCCTGCCATTTTTACAGGTGTTTTCGCAAATCCACTGACAAGTTTGCAGTCTTATAATGATGAATGATGAATGATAAATGATGAATCTATATCGATATAATTATTTGATTATCAATTAATTGTATAAAATGATTCATCATTTATCATTCATCATTCCTCATTAAAGACTGACAATTTGGATTTCGGAAACAAATTTGCCAATTCAAAAAAAGCATTTAGTTTTGCACAATTTCCTTATTCCATCACCTAAAACTAAATTTTTATTCTAATGACTTACGATAATTTCACGATAAAAGCGCAGGAAAGTATCCTCAAAGCCCAACAAATTGCAGGTGCCAATGAATCCCAAGTGGTTGAAACAGTGCATCTTTTGCGCGGATTGCTCAATGAGGATGATAATACGATTGGTTTTTTGTTAAAAAAGCTGGGTTTGAACCCGTCGGGCGTGACGGAAGACCTCGATCAACTCATTAAAGCCATGCCGCGTGTCAAAGGTGGGGTGGATAAACAATATTTGTCTGCGGATTCTAACAAAGCAATTGCGAAAGCGCGGGCGGAAGCAAAAACGTTTGGCGATGAATATATTGCCGTAGAACTTTTGTTATTGGGCATTGTGGCGGGCAACGATAAGATTGGCAAATTGTTAAAAGCGCAAGGGGCATCCGAAGACGGACTTAAAAAAGCGATTTTGGAATTGCGCAAAGGCAAAAAGGTCACAGACCAAAATGCTGAAAATCAACACAATGCGTTGTCAAAATACGCGATGAACCTCAATGAACGCGCTGAATCTGGGAAATTAGACCCTGTGATTGGACGCGATGAGGAGATTCGACGGGTGTTGCACATTCTCTCTCGTCGTCAAAAAAATAATCCTGTCATTATTGGAGAGGCGGGCGTTGGCAAAACGGCGATTGTAGAAGGGATTGCGCATCGGATTGTGCGCGGCGATATTCCAGATTCGTTGCGGACGAAACGCATTTTTTCCTTAGATATGTCCGCGTTGATTGCAGGCGCGAAGTATAAAGGCGAATTTGAAGAGCGTTTGAAAGCCGTGATTCAAGAAGTGGCGGCTTCGGAAGGGCAAATCATCTTATTTATTGATGAAATTCATACCTTGATTGGTGCGGGCGGCGGTCAAGGCGCGATGGACGCGGCGAATATTTTAAAACCCGCGCTCGCAAGGGGCGAATTGCACACGATTGGCGCGACGACTTTGGATGAATATCAGAAATATTTTGAAAAAGATAAAGCGTTAGTCCGTCGTTTTCAAACAGTTTTCGTGGATGAACCGTCTGTGGAAGATACGATTTCGATTTTACGCGGGTTGAAGGAGCGTTATGAGAATTATCATAAAATTAAAATTTTGGATGAAGCGTTGGTGGCGGCGGCAGAATTGTCGCATCGTTACATTGCAGACCGTCATTTGCCCGATAAAGCGATTGATTTAATTGATGAAGCGGCGGCAAAATTGCGCTTGGAATTGGATTCTGTGCCCGAAGAAGTGGATGAATTGGAACGCAAAGTGCGTCAATTAGAGATTGAGCGCGAAGTGATTAAACGCGAAAAAAACAACAAAAAGTTGGAAATTTTGGGTAATCAAATTGCGAATTTGCAGCAACAATTGACTAATTTAAGGGCGCAATGGGGCGGTGAACGGGCGATTGTGGAGTCGATTCAAACGGCAAAACGTGAAATTGAGAGCCTCGAATTACAAGCGCAAAAAGCGGAAAGAGAATCCAATTACGAATTAGTTGCAACTATAAGATACGGTAAAATCAAGGAACAAGAGCAATTATTGAAAGATGCCGAAGCGAAATTAAATGGTTTGAATCCTGAGACACGCTTAACCACAGAGTCGGTAACTGCCGATGCGATTGCAGAAGTAGTAGCGAAAGCGACTGGAATTCCAATCGCTCGAATGATGCAATCCGAAAAAGACAAATTGTTGCATTTGGAGGAGACGATTGGCAAAAGAGTGATTGGTCAAAAAGAGGCGATTGCGGCGGTTTCGGATGCCGTGCGTCGTTCGCGGGCGGGTTTGCAGGATTCGGAGCGTCCGATTGGGTCGTTTTTGTTTTTGGGACCGACGGGGGTTGGAAAAACGGAGTTGGCAAAAGCATTAGCGGAAGTTTTGTTTGACGATGCTACGGCGATGACACGGATTGATATGTCGGAATATCAAGAAAAACACAATGTTTCGCGGTTGATAGGCGCGCCTCCGGGCTATGTGGGTTACGATGAAGGGGGACAATTGACGGAAGCGGTGCGGAGAAGACCGTATCAAATCATTTTGTTGGATGAAATTGAGAAAGCGCATCCCGACACGTTCAACATTTTGTTGCAATTATTGGATGAAGGGCGTTTGACCGATAATAAAGGACGTTTGGCGAATTTCAAAAACGCACTCATTATAATGACTTCCAATATGGGTTCGGATAAGATTTTGGAATCTTTTGAAGATTTGGAATCTTTGGGCGAAAAACATCGCAGCGACGTGATTGCGACAACAAAAGTGGAAGTTTTAGATTTGTTGAAAGACATTTTGCGTCCTGAATTTTTGAATCGAATTGATGATACGATTATGTTTTTGCCGTTGCGGAAATCGGAAGTGCATTTGATTTTGAATTTGTTGGTTAAAGATTTGAATAATTTATTAAAAAAACAAGAATTGTATATTTTCTTGACAGATAAAGCATTAGATCATTTGACGATGATTGGTTATGACCCACAATTTGGTGCAAGACCGTTGAAAAGAGTTTTGCAAAAAGAGGTGGTGAATGAATTGTCTAAGCAAATTTTGGCAGGCAAATACCATAAAGGTGATAAAATATTGGTGGATGCAGATGGAAAAGGGCTGACTTTTAAAGTTTAGCGCGGTTGGAATTGGGATTAAATAGGATTTTTTTGGGATTAAATGGGATTGATTGGTGGGATTTTTGTAGGATTTTAATCCCACAAAAATCCCACCAATCAATCCCATTTAATCCCAAAAAATCCCATTTAATCCCAATTCTAACACTTTTCAATCATTCTAATCCTAAACTCAGAAGGCGAACAATCATTCCATTTGCGAAAGCAGCGCGCAAAATAAGCAGCATCTTCAAAACCCAATTGTTCCGAAATCGCGCCCACCGTCAAATCCGAAAAAGTCAATAATCGTTTCGATTCTAAAATAATTCTATTTTGTATAACGCTAATAACATTTTGATTTGCAATACTTTGCGTAATTCGATTCAAATGGCGCGGCGTAATAAACAATGCTTTTGCATAATCCGTGACCGTCCATTTTTCAGCAAAATGCTTTTCCAATAATTGAATAAACGTTTTAAAAAGCACTAATTGATGCGTTTGTGGCGTATTATTTTGCTGTTCAAAAAGCCTTTGAATTTCGGAAAGCATCAAGAAAAGCAACGATTGTAACGCTTTCGCATTAGAATTTTCACGATGATATTCTTGATAAAGCAAGTGGAAATAATCAAAAATCAAAGCATCGGGCTGTTTTGAAAAATCCAAATATGGGTTTTGATACACATTATCCAAATAAACCAATTTAAATAAAAAAGAAGCATCATGCCCGTTTTCTACAAAAAATTGTTCAGTAAACATCAGTCGATAACCTCTAATTTCAGGAGTGTCTGTTTTATGCCAAAAGTGTAATTGTCCTGGCGAAATAAAAAATAACGTATTTTTTAAAACTGTATAATTTTGGTAATCAACAACTTGTATCGTTTCACCCGCAAGCATTAACACCAATTCATAAAAAAGATGCTTGTGTGGACACACGATATGGGTAGGACGCGGGGGCATTTTATCCAATGCATTGATATGAAAATGGAGATTGAAATTGCCTTTTTTCACGAAATCACTAATCGAATACGAATGAAACATGTTATGTTTGGTTAATTTGATAAGGAATTAACATTTCACTTTTTTTCCCGCTTAAATATAGATAAAAATTCATTCGTAGAATCGAATTCGCGTCGATACCGAATCCCCAAAGCAGGTTTATAACGTTTCCCGTCCAATACTTGGTCATACGTTTGAGAGATGCGGATTTTAAAACGGCGGTCTTCCGTAATCGCATATTCTACAATAAAATCGCCTCCAACGAACAATTCATCCGAACTCAACACTTTCCTTTCCACGCCTACGCCCGCCGCAATATTCCATCGTTCGTCTTTGCCAAAGGTTTTTGCCGCTTTGAATTGCACTCTATGTTCCGCTTTTCCAATATTTTGAATATTATCCAAACCTGCTATGTTATAACCTACTTGCAAATCTACGCCTTTGACATAATCTGCCAAAAAGCGATTCATCATACTGGATAATAATTCGGCAGCCGTATTCACCCCGCCTGTTTGCAATTGTTGCGCCCCCAAAAATTGGACATCAGAAGGCAAAAACCCACCCACTAAGATTAATCCAAACATTTGTCGATTCAATTCATTGGGCTCTTGACGCAACGTGCGTATTTTGTTATCGACAAAATTTTTCAACTGTCCTGTCAATTTCGGGAAACCAACCTCGAAACCGACATCAGGTTTCAACATCGCGCCTTGCAACCGCAACGTCAAATCCACAGGCGTTGGTTTGCCCGCCTCCGTCACCACATCCGCGCCCGCACCCACCAAATATTCT